>JBGGNI010000108.1:0-33144 GCA_041287585.1 Xanthobacteraceae bacterium | reverse complement strand
GGCCACGCTCACCCCACGATCCTTGATCAGGCGAACCGCCTCGATCTTGAACTCACGCCCAAACTTCCGTCGCTGCATACGCCACCTCCGGCTTCATGAAACACCCAATCTCGGTGTCCACGAAACCGGCAGCAGGCCAGCGAGACCATTTCTTAGACCGCGCAAACGTAAAGTTTCCCAGATCAGATCACGGCCTACCGCAGACTTCGGCGGCGGTATGGACCTCAGGTGCCCCCCAAAAGCGGACATTCGGAACGTCTGTCTTGGGCCATTCCCGCGCGTTGAATTCCACCGACACCGCGACTTCAGCCGCGCCCCTCGAGCCGCTGCGATCATTCCCGCGGTTTGCCGCCCCGCCCGAAAACCGCTGCCACCCGCAATCCGGTATCATGATCGGGCGTCCGCTGAACGCAGGCGCACCCCGCTGAACCCCAGCGCATTCCGCCGCCGCCGCGACTTCAAACGGCCCGACGCGGGCTCCATGTAACCGGCGTGCAACCGCGGCCGTTTCCGGTTACATTTCGTACTTGGAATCGCCACCCTCAGAAACGACAAAAGCCCCGTGATTACGGGGCTTTATGCCATAAGGCGACTGGAGCGGGCGATGGGATTCGAACCCACGACCCCAACCTTGGCAAGCAAGGAGGCGCAATGCAACTACAGTGCGGTCCAGTTCACTCCTGTGCGCTGGAATTCATTACAGTAAACCGCCGTTCGGTCGAGGGGCGAGTGGACGGGAACGGACTGCAGTGAACGGAGGCGAACTGGAGCGAAAATGGATCAGGTAACCGGCGTGCAACCGGACAATTCAGGCGTTAACGCGAATCGGCTTCACCCCTTCACTCGCGAGGTCTGTTTCGATGAAAACTAGAGGCGAGGCTTTTGTGCCCCCCCGGCCTTCATCGAGTTCGTCAAGATATCCATATAGGCGCCCGTATCGGTCAGCCAGACGGCATACTCGGGAATCTGCCCGGCAAGTTCGGGGAGCCATACGGACACTGTGGGTCCACACCTCTTGAACTCGGACGTGCGGTTGAAGTCGGACACGTTCAAGCCCAGCCAAGGCATCGCTTGCGGCCCCGTGAAGCCCTGAGGTGTGGACTGCGGCATGAACTCCGACCAGATCGGCTGACGGCCCGTCGCATTGTCGAGCCACCCTATATTACCCCCAACGCGCCCGAGTTGGACGAAACAGGCTCCGCTGAAAGCGCCCGTCCCGGACAGGCCGCCCCAATACATGAAGGGCCCCGACCCCCCGCGCGCCTGGCCATACTTGTCCTGCAGGGCACTGACGAAATCTTCCTTCTTGAAGACGCCGAGCCCCTCATACACGTAGCGGCCGATGGCGATCAGCCGATCACCCGATCGATCCGGCTGGGTAACGAGGGCTATGTATTCCAACCCATCGTCACGAATAAATATCTGCGCCGATGAAAAGGCAACGATCTGGTTGTTAGGCGGCGGCAAAAGCGAAATGCTTCGTTTGAAGCCGAGCTTCTCCTGAACGATCTTTCCTGCTTCCCCAGCCGTCATCCTGAGATCGAGCCCTACGACATCGTAACTGCGATCCGGCCTGAATGATCCCGTTCGGGACGGTGGTGCCGGCTCCGAAGGCGGGGCGGCGGACGCCGTTGCTGACTTCGTCTTCTGCGGCGGGGCGGTAGCGGAGGGCGGGGGCGTCTGGGGAGCCGGTTGGGGCACTATCTGGGGCGCTGCCGCCGCAGGAGCGGCCGGCCTCGTCTGGCTCGGCGGCCCGGGTTCGGGAAGAGGCTCAGCGCCGGCTTGAGCTTCAATCGGCGTTGGTGACGCGGGCGGGTCCCACGAACGGGCCGAAACGTCCGAGGACGGCGGCGGCGCGACCGACCCGGTAGCCGGGGGCGGTGCGGGCGTGACACTTAGGATCTGCGTTCTCAGTGACGCTTCGACATAGAGCGCGCGCCGCTCCACATCGAGGTCGAGGCTGATCTTCGTGGTACCGGCCTCGAACGCGATATCCGCGGCGTTCACAGTCGCAAAGCGCGCGTCAAACAGTTGTGGGCCCCCTCCGCCGTCTCGGGCGGAATTCGACAGCTCCTTCGCGCGCGCCAAAGGCATTACAAGGCGGCTGGGCAGATCGGGCTGGCGGTAAGTCGCCTGTACGTTCCCCCACATCGCGCCCGCCAGCAGCGGCCGGAGCTCTTCCCTAGTTGCTTTCCCAGAAAGTGCGCCACCTTCCCCCGGTTCCTGACGGAAAACGAAAGCCTGATTCTGAAAATCATAGGAGGGCAGCCCGACCTGCCTGATCAGGACCAACTTCCGGTTGAGGGGGCGACTTGTCAGCGTCGCGCGATGCGCCGCGTCGAACCGGCGCCTAAACTCCATCTCGCTTTCAGGATCGATCCGGTACAGGGCAGCGAGGTCCCCCGCCCGAATCGACCGTTCTGCAAGTTTGGGCACTCGCAATGGGCGGAACTGCCGATCGGTCAGGCCGCTGTATATCGCATCCAGCTCCTTCTGAGAGAGAAACAGGGTCGACAGGTGACTAGCCAGTGGCAATGGCGTCAGGTCGCTGGGATGCGCAGCCACCCAATCGCTATAGGCAATCAACGAGAGGGCCCGCACGACGGCAATTTCTTGCGCGTTTCCGATCCGGTTCCGTTCTGTATCAAGCACGCGACTGTTACGGTTTCCGAAGCTCCAGGCCGCAAAATGGTAGACCGGCAGCGTCGCCTGGTCGATCGGAACGACCATGAAATCTCCAAGCCGGAAGGGAAACTGGTTCGCGGGGGAGAGCGGGAGGTCGCCTGCCGTCGCCGCGGCGCGCGGCGTCGCAACCGAAGAGCTCGCGGCTGCACTTGGCTGAGCCACGCCTTCGGTAGGGGGAGCCGCGCGTGGCGGCGTCTGGCGGATCGAGACCAGCGCGCGCGGGGGGGCCGACGCGGCGACCGTGTCCTCAACCAGATTGGGCTGGCGGAGAGCGAGTGTGCCGAGTTCCATTGACAAGGTCTTGTCCGCGTAGATGGCGGCCCGTTTCGCCGTCACATCGATGTTTCCGACGAGCCGGTAGAGGTTCTTGCCCGCGACCTTCTGCGAATGAACACCGCCCAGACGCACGCCGGTTATGCGCGCGAAGAGGCCTACAGCTGCATCGCCATCAATTAAGGGAGCAGCCCGCCGGGCCTTATCCTGAGGCACCGGCACGAACTGCGGATCGATGCTTATGACGGAGCCCCCGAAGGGCGTGCTGAAGTTTTGTATTGGGACATTGTATCCGCCACGTGCGAGATCATAGTCGCCCAAATATGTATGTTGAACGACAACGATATCGAGCGGCAGTTTCGGCGCGGCCGCGGCGATGACCGGCATATATCGCTGGGCAAATCGCTGGATGATCTCAGTACGAACGAACTCGTTGCCGCGTTCGAGCATCAACTTGATGACGATCTGGCCCCCCGACCCAGTGCTTATTAACTCACGAGCCGACAAACCCGCGGCGTCGCCTACTCCTTCCAGCAATTCCTCAAGTTGGTTTTGTGACAGAAAGGAACCCACGAGAAGCGCGGTTGACTCTTCATCGGGAAGCTCGTTCGGGCGGCCCCGAAGAGCCTCGGCGACCGCGAGGCTAAGGATCGCATTGCCCAATTTGATGCGGGCGGATGGTTGGTTTGCGGGGTCCTTATATCCGAGATAGTTTCCAGCGAACGCGTGGCCTTGCAACATCGTCAAGGGCGCGTACTGGTTTGCGCCGGCGTTCACCGCCACGGGCTTCGACGAGGTAGCATTCGGTTTGCTGCTCGCCGCCAGCAACACTTTGTCGGCAGGATCGGCCGATGTGGCGACTAGCCTTGACGACGTGTCCGCCCCCAGAGGGGCGCCGTGGGCCGCGCCCGGGTAAGGTGTTTTCGCCTCAGCACGTGGGGCGGCGGCGCTTGCGAAACTTCCCAAATTGAATGCCACCAAAATAGCTGCACAGGTCAGAAAAGTCGGGACTGTCATATGGCACCCCAGCAAAGTCACGCCTGCCATATTCTAAGGCATGCCGAACACCTGAAAAAGGCCTCTCATTACGTTGCGTCCGCACAACACATGCGTGTCCCATCAATACGCCCTATCTCCGATCCGCCCCATCCCGCATCGGCGGCCAGTCGTCCGTATGCAAACGTATGCGTCCGCGCGGGTGGATGCGGCCACCCGTCCCTTGGTGGCGCTGAATGGTAGCAACAACTCGGTCCATTCTGGCCACGCCCCGCGTCGCGCCCATACCTCATGCCCCTGTCCGGTCACGTGCCGTAGCCGTTCCCGGCGCGGCGGGCTACGGGCACTGGGGCGCGCGCGAGTCCCCAGTTTGGCGATGCGGCGCTTCGACGGTCAGCGCGGCCCTGCGCCGTTTCAGCAGCAGCGTAGCCACACCGGCGCGGATCCGTGGGGCGGCCACTTCCACGGACAGGCCGAAGCGACGCCGGGCTAGCCAGCGCCCGCGAATCAGGTAGAATATGGGGGCTACTGACGAGTGTGCTAACGCGCAGTTAATTCTGCCTCGTGATGTAGCGCTTCAGACATACAGCCGACGCGCACGCTGCCTAGAGGGCGCCCCGCGAGGTTGAAAAGTTCTGCAGAGCGCTGCCGGTCGCATCAAACCCTGAAATTGAAATCAGGGCTGAGATGCACGGGGCAGCGCTTTTTTTGTTGCCTGTGATCTCTGCTCGACCGGAGAGAATCATGGACAACGTTAGTCCTCACGGCCCGTCAGCGCCCCAAAAGCTGATTTCCCTCAAGCAGGCCGCCGCCACCCTCGGCATCCACGTTTGGGCGCTGCGCCGCGCCGTCAACGCCGGGCGGATCCCGGTGTACACGCCGTTCAATTCCCGCCGGCTGGTGAAGCTGTCGGAAGTGGTCGCCTTCATCGAAGCCTCCAAGCGCGGAGGCCAGTGATGGAACAGCTTTTTGACGACGCCGCGCTCCAGGCCGGCACCCAAGAGGCGATGGAATTCCTGACCGCGTACTATCGTGGTCGCGATTTTCACTGCGTCGGCATCGCCCCCGACGGCGGCGTTATCGCCAAGTCCGCCGGGCCGGACGATGTCGATGCACTCGCCGAGTGGATCCAGAGCCAGCAAGGCCGCTACAATATCTACTTCGCGGTCAATGGCTTGCGGCCGGGGGTGAGGAACCGCAAGGCAAAGAAGGCCGACATCGCCGAGGCGAATGCGCTGCATGTCGACATCGACCACGGCGACGGCCTGGACCGGGTCCAAAAGTTCTCGATCCCGCCCACTGTCGTGCTGTTTTCGGGCGGCGGGTACCAGGCGTTTTGGCTGCTGAAGGAGCCGACCCCCGATCTCGACCTTGTCGAGCGCCTGAACCGTGGCCTTGCGGCTCACCTGGGCGGCGACAAGTGCCACAATGTCGACCGGATCATGCGGGTGCCTGGCACCATCAACCTGCCGAACGCGAAGAAGAAGGCGGCGGGCCGGGTTCCGATCATGGCAAAGGTTGTTTCGGCGAACTGGGAGGTGACCTACGCGCCGGAGGACTTCGCCGCGTTTCTGGACGCCGCCCCTGTTGCGGCCTCTCCCGCGCCGGCGGCCATCTCAGAAGACCAGGTGGTGCCGGTCGGTCTCGACGATCTGCCGACGTCCTTGCCCGCCTATGTGCGGGCGCTGATCGAACATGGCGACGATCCCGAGCGGCCGCGCGGAAGCGCCAACGCTCGATACCGGTCGCGCAGCGAAGCGGTCTATAGCGTCATCTGCGCGCTCGCGAAGGCCGGCTGCAGCGCCCAGATGATTGCTGGCGTGCTCATCAACCCAGCTTATCCGATCTCGGCCTCCATCCTTGAAAGGAAAAACCCGAAAACCTACGCGTTGAGGCAAGCCCAGGCGGCGATACAAGCGGTCAGCGAGGATTGGTCGGAGGTAGACAAGGGCGGCCGACCGAGGGCGACCTTGCGCAACTCGATTTTGGCCGCCCGCCGGCTGGGTTTGCGTTTCGCCTACGACCAGTTTCGGCAGCGGAAGATGATCCAGGGCCACCTGCTTGAGGACCAGCAGGGCGAGATCAGCGACGACGCCGTGTTGATGATCCGCAAGCACATCATGGACCGCTTTGGCTTCGATCCCCGCAGCGATTACCTGCGCGACGCCATCACCATCCTCTGTCTGGAGGGCGCCTTTCACCCAATCCGCGACATGCTCAGTGGGCTGGTGTGGGACGGCATTCCGCGGCTTGACCGGTGGATGTCGACCTATCTCGAGGCGCCGGACACGGCGCTCAACGGCGCCATCGGCCGCATCGTGCTGGTCGCGGCAGTCCGCCGCGTTCGGCGCCCGGGCACAAAGTTCGACCAGATCTTGGTGCTGGAGGGCCGCCAGGGTTCGGGCAAGTCGAGCACCATCAAAATCCTGGCCGGAGAAGGCAACCATTCCGACCAAGAAATCCTCGCCTTGGACGCGAAGGCGCAGATGGAGCTGCTGTCCGGCGTCTGGCTCTACGAGCTGGGCGAAATCGAAGGCATGCGCAAGGCCGACGTCAGCAAGATCAAGGCGTTTTGCGCGCGCGAGGTCGACCGGGCGCGGATGGCATATGCCTATTTTGCGACCGCGCGGCCACGCCAGACCATCTTCATCGGCACCACCAATGAGGACCGTTACCTCCGAGACCTAACCGGTAACCGCCGCTTTTGGCCCGTGAAGACCGGCAACATCGACCTTGAGGCGTTGCGGCGCGACCGTGACCAACTGCTCGCCGAGGCCGCCCAACTGGAAGAGGAGGGCGCGTCCATCGTGCTGCCCGAGGAACTTTGGGAGGCGGCGGCGCGCGAGCAAGAGGCGCGGCTTGAGGAAGACCCGTGGCTGTCGTTCTTGGAGGGGCTCAACGGCAAGGCGTACGGCGACCAGGCGCGCCTGTTCACCGACGACCTGCTCACGCGGCTCGGCATAGCGCGCGAGCACCAGCACCAGGGCCACAGCAAGCGGCTCGCCGGGCTGATGCGGAAGCTCGGCTGGATCGGCGACAAGTTCAACATTGGCCGCCGCACCATCCGCGGCTATTGGCGCCCAAAGGCCAGCGACCATGTCGACGACATAACCACCGACTTTTAGGGGGTGGTGGCATGTGTGGCGGGGGTGGCATGTGCCCGGTGGGGGCCGGGCGTAGCGCAGGGGCGGCGGGCGGTGTTTCCGCTCGTCGACCCGACGTCGAGGCGTGCCCGCCGTCTGCGGGCGGCGCCGGGGCCGCCGCGTGCGGGGCACCCCGGGGCCGGCCCCGCCACCCACGCCACACGTGCCACCGCGGTGGCTGCAGCGGGCCGGCCCCGGGCGACCCGGTTCGTCGCTCGCCGAGCGTGGGGTTTTGGGCGCCCGTCGTAAGCGGCCAGCGCGCCGGCTCGGGGTGGCGCGGTGGCGGGGGTGGCATGTCCTGGGCGGGGTTTGGGCACTACGCGCGGAGCGGGCGGCAGCACTCCTCGCCGGCCCGGCGGCAAGGCGCCGGTCGTGTTTGGGCAACGCTCGGGGAATTGGCGTGTACGGTCGGCCCGGCCCGGGACGCGCCGCACGTGCCCCCGCTGGCCCCCGCTGGCCGAGCGCGGGGTTCCGGGCGCCGCACGCCGCTGCCCTGTGCCGCCTGCGTGGCGGCCGCCGGGCGGCCCCGGTGTTCCGCCTTCGGGCACTGTCGGCGCCGTGGCGGTTGCGGCTTGCGGCTGCCTTTACCGTGACGACCGCATGCTCTGGCGCTGCGGTTGGTTTGGGCACTGCCCGCTCGGCGAACCGCGCAGCCGCCACCGGCTTCCGAGGTCGGCTCAAGGGCGGCGTTCGCGCCGCCTCTCCGCTGCCCTCTCCGGCCACGATTTCAACCCGGCCGGGCATGAAGTCCGAGTGTATTCGAGGTTCGTCGCGACGCGGTCTCGGAGATGTTCTCGGGTTCGTGGTTGCAATTCTGGTTACGAATTCGGCCGTTTTAAGCATGTTCGAGCAGTCATTGCGATTAATTGTGCCGGTTGCTCGAGCGTGTTTTGGTTTTGCTTTTTTGGTCTTCTATTCGGTGACTAATCATGGATCTCTCGATCACTCTGACCCGCCGAACGCGGAGCCGTAAGCTCATCTCCGGTGAGGTGGCTGTTCAGGAGCGCTGGGTGCTGAACTTCCGCGACCCGAAGTCGGGCCAGCGCCGGCAGCTGTTCTTCACCCGCAAGAAGGACGCCGAGGCCCGCCAGCGCGACATCATCACCAAGGCGGCCGAAGGCTCGTACGTCGATGAACGCGCCGTGCCGACCGTCGCCGAGGCGGTGGAGCATTGGAAGGCCGACAAAGCCGGCAAGGTGAAGCCGTCGACGCTGAAGGGCTACGGCACCGTGGCGCATACCATCGTCGGGCCGCTGCTGGTCGGCACGCGGCAGGAGAGGGCGGACTTCACCGAGAAGGGCATCAAGCCGAAGGGCGCGCGGTTCCTGCGCATGCTGGGTGAGGTGAAGCTGACCGAGTTGAAGACGGCGGCGATCCGGGCGTGGCATCGCACCGTGGTCGAGCAGTGCGGCCAGTACACCGCCAACCGGGCCAAATCTCATCTCCAGTCGGTGCTCGCGCTCGCGGAGGAGGACTTTGGCGTTCGGGCGCCTTCGATGCCGACCGGTCTCGTCCGGGCGCGGCACAAGGCCAAAAAGGCCATCCTTACGTCGGCCGATATCCGCACCATCATTATCGCCGCCAAGGCCGATCTCGAGCACGGGCTCTACTATGCGTTCCCGTTCCTCGCCGGCACGCGGCCTTCCGAGCAGCTCGGCCTCCTATGGTCCGAGGTGGACTTCGACAAGAACGTCATCCGCATCCGACGCATTCAAGAGCGCGACGGCAGCCTGACCGAGATGACCAAGACCGAGGCCGGGACCCGCGAGATCCCGATGGGTGTCACTCTGCGCGAGATGCTGCTGGCCTGGCGCATCCGCTGCCCGCGGCGCGGCAAGGAACTGCACCGCGTCTTCCCCGGCCCCGGCCGGCTTCAGCCCTGGCCGTTGCCCCGGCTCGGCGGCGGCGGGGCGCTGCTGTACCAGAACTTCCGGCGCCGTTATTGGGAGCCGGCGTTCAAGGCGCTGGGGCTTCCCTACGTGACCCCGCACTCGGCCCGGCATTCCTTCATCTCGACGCTGCAGGCCCAGGGCATCGAGGTGGGGCTCGTCGCCCAGATCGCCGGCCACGCCAACCCGACCGTGACCCTTGGCCACTACACCCAGGCGGTTCGCGGCGGCGCGGCGGCCATCACGGCACTGGAGCAGGCTTATGGTTAGGCTCCTGCTTCCCGTCGTGCTGACGCTGGCCTTCATGGCGCTGGAGGCCGTGCTCGGCCTCGTCGTCGACTGGTTTCACGAGCTCGACCCGCCGCAGCGACTCCGGAAGGGCCAGAAGCCGCAGCGGCGCCGGGGCGCGCCATGAGCGGGCGGTCCGTGCTGCCCGCCGGAACGGCCGCTGGCTATCTCGCCGTGGTCGACAACGCCACCGGCGCTATCGTGCTGCTCGGTCTTGCCGATGCCGCCGCGCTCACGGGCATCGCTGCCGCGGAGATCGAGCGCGCGCTGGCGGAAAGCGGCGTCTGCCAGTCGATCGACTTCAGCATTTACGACACCGTGCCGGCGGTCGATGCTGGCGCCGGGGTGGCCGAATAGAGTTTCGCTGCCGCACAGCCGGGCGCTGGCGTCCGGGAGCGCAGCCGGCGGGCGCTGTAGCCCGCGGCTATATATGTAGCGGCGCACCTGCCTGCGGCCGCCGGAGTACTGCCGCCGGGTCACGGAGGATAGTGCGCCTGGCCGGCAGGGCTGGGGCGGCGGCGCCGGGTGGCTGCCGCGGTGCAAACATAGTCAGCGACGGCGGGCGGAATGCTCGACACCCCCCTTTCGCGGGTCCCATCCATATCCTCACAAGGGCGTTTTCCGCCCGCGCACTATCCGGAATTATCTACGCAATGGCCGGCGAGCCGGCAGATCTCAGGCCTTCGGCGAATCTGCACGCCGCCTCGATGCCCGTTTACGATCCGGCGGCGCAGATATCGCCAGCCCGTCGGTTTCCTCCAGCAATTGGTAGACCCGGATGCCGAGCGCCTCGGCCGCCAGCCAGAGCGTAATTGCGGTGGGGTTGCGGTTACCAAGCTCGAGCCCGCTGACATAGGCCCGGTCGACGCCCATGCGCTCGGCAACGGTCTCTTGCGACAGGTCCGCCGCCAGTCGACGCCGCTTGAAATTCGCCCCGATGACCCGCCGCACATCCATGGGACATGCGGACAAAATTGTGCACTTTAATGCGACGCATTATAATGCACGTTATCGCAATCAACCGGCCGCTTCTCACCTCGGCACCTCATGTTTATATCGGCTTCCTCCAAGACCAACGAGTTCCGCTGTGCCATCGGCGGGGCGATCGAGCAGCTTCACGCCCCGTGCGAGTTTCAGCTCTCGGCCTTTGGCCAGCAAGTGCCCACGTCCATCGCCAATGCGTCCGGGGATCTCTTTCTTATCAGGCGCGAGCCTGAGGCCGAGGCGTTCGGCCCGATCGAACATGCGTTGAGCCAACTGAGAGCAAGCGGCCAGTCTTTCGAATGGCCACCAGAAAGTTCGAGCGTTGCGTTCGTTCGCTATTCGGCTCGGGCCGACCTTGGAAGAGGAGCTGTACCAATTTATCTTCTTATCGAGCCGGCATTGTTTATAAGCGTTCGTGATGTCGTCTTGGGGTCATTGTCGCAATCTTTTCGCCTGAATGTTTTCGCGACAGCACCTAAACGGACTTCGATCGAGCGGCCCGAACATTCGACCTTGCTGACAGCGGATCGACCTCTGATCACGACCGTCGACGTCGCAGTTTCTGTCGATGGCACCCAGCGGCACGTCGGCGATCCCAATCTTGAAGCCGCGATCGCGGAAGCTGCGGCTGCGACGACACCAGTTAAAAGGAAGCGCTGGCTGTCATTTCGGAGCGATTGAACTGCACACGGCGCCCGGCCGGCGTCGACCGTGCGGGGCGCGCTCTATCAGTTGCACACCACCGCGCCGCCGATCACGCTGCGCATGCAGACGGTCGGCCGGTGCTCTTGAAGCGAGCCCGGTGCCGGCATCGTCCGGGTCTGCGCCGGGGCCGACGCCACCGGTACCGGCTGCTTGTCGAGCGCCGCCGCGACCTGCGCCGCGCCCAGCGCGAACTGCTCGGCCCGGCGCTGCTGTTCGAGCTGCACGGCGAGCCGCGTCAGATTCTCCATGCAGTAGGCGTGGTACTGATTTCCCGGCCCGTAGCCGCCCTGCGTGCAGACGATCATCGCTTCGTCGGTGGCGGCCTCTTGCACGGTCTTGCACGCGGTAAGGGCGAATAGGCAGGCTAAAACAACGAGATGAGGCTTCATGATCGACTCCGAGATATGGGAGCCGAAGAAATCACGTCAGGTATATGTGGATCAATTATCTGGATGTAGTCGGACGACATTGTGTGACTTGTCCGACCAGCGGTTCGCCGCCGCAGTTACCGCGTCGTGAAGTGACCCCGGACTGGCCGGATGGAGACCCAACAAGAAGAACACGTGCGGTGTTCGGAACGCCAAGATTGCGGCGCCCGGCGCGACATCGCGCAGCCTCGCACCACACTGGGCGACGAGTTGGTCGCGCGGCATGTTCTGGGTGAAGTGCTGATAGACAAGCACCGACTTACCAGCCCGATAAGTGTTGGCCACCTCGGCGAGGAAGACGTACTTACGCGCGTCGGATCGGGTGATTGGCGTGCTGGGTACATCGAGACCCGTGTCCGGATCGAAGAACACTAAGTCGCATTGGGCCAGCGCCGTCCGTGCTCGCTCGAAGAATGCGGAGCGCGGCTCGATGCCGACCGGCACTTGCTCGTTGAAGTAGGTGGCACTGGGGATCGCACCGCTCGCCTCGATAGTGTCGAGACGCCGCCAGTCGGGTTCGGCCGAGGCGCGCTTCAGAAGGTCGAACAGGTCCGGGTCGAAATGCCGATAACGTTCTGGTTGGCCGAGGTAGGCGAGCTTGCCGCCATCTAAGCCGCCGTCCGGCGTCAGCATCCAGCACACACCGATGCGGTTCGCCCCGCCCGCCGCGAGCGCCCGCAGCAGCGCGTACTTCCCATAGTCGTTCACGTCCCCGACGTACTGGTGCTTCATCGACCCCGCCCCCGGACTCAGCCTGGGCGGCAGGCATATCAACATACCCCAATTTGGGGTACTCGAAATTCGGGTTTCTCTGGAGCGCTGGCTCAAACGCTGGCGCTTCCGTGGCTTCGATCTATCGCGAGCAGTATCAGGCGATCATCGCCCGACTCATCCAGGCCCGGAAGGACGCTGGCCTAACGCAGGTCGAACTTGCCGAACGGATCGGGCAACGCCAAACATTCGTGTCGAAATACGAGCTTGGGGAGCGGAGGCTCGACGTGGCGGAGTTCGTCGAGATCTGCAAGGCGATTGGGGCGGACCCATTCGAGGCATTGCGGGAGCAATAGTGCCGGCGAAAGCCGTAGTTAGCATTGAGTTTACGACTGCAATCATAAGTGCCAAAGCGGTGTAATCGAAACGGTTCGGAATAGATCTTGGCCTGTTGAGCTCCTACTCTTCCAGTTGAGTTCCATTCCACCGTTCAATCCCGCGGAACCGTGACTAAGAGATGGCCATTTGCCCATCGGGCAGGTTGGAGGCTAGACTCCCAAATCGGATCGTGGAGAACTGACTTAATAAGTCTGGCGGAGGAACGGCGCTCGTGTCGGCTGCAAAGAAGCGATCAGAGCAACACTTGATCGACCAAGACGGCATCGGCCTCCTTCGCTCGAAACTGCCGCGTCACTGGGTCCTGCGCGAATATCGCCCAGACTACGGCTTGGATTTCACACTCGAGACGTTCAAGGCAAAAGGCACGAACGGAAGCTACGAAACGCTTGGAGAGCATGTGTTCGTGCAGCTGAAAAGCGTTTCAGAACCTGAAGTTCGTCCGCTTGAAATCTTCGGACGAGCAAATGTCGAAAAGGGGCCTGAGAAGCTGATCGTGGACGACAAGATTGCGGAAATAGAGACCTACCGTCTGCAGCTCGAAATGTCGGAACTAGTCACGATTGAACGAATGGGCATCGGCGTACCTGTTTTACTCGTGATTGCTGACCTCGCACGCCAACGCTGCTCCTTTGTTTGCCTCAATGACTATATCGACAAGATTCTGATTCCGCGGCACGAGGACTACCGAACAACTGGTTCACGAACGATCAATATTCCGGTTTGGACTGAGATTGGGTCGCATGCGGGCATGGCGGGACTGCGTTGGTATGCTAAGCGAGCCAAGCTGCTCGCAGCTTTCCAGAGGTTCACCTATCAATATTCGGAGCTTCAGCAGTACGACCGTGACGATTGGCGTACCCTTGCACGCTATTTTGGAGAACGCATTGTTCGGTACGACTTCTGGGATGACACGGATATGTGCGAACCAATACCTTATTACGGTGCACGACTCAGACAGTTTCTTGACACTGGTCAACCTGGATGCCACGCAATTGACCTAACATTTTCGAAAAACTTCAACTCGGAGGAATTTATTACCTACATGAGGAAACTTGACGTGTTCGAACTGTGGCGCCTTCTGTCGCATCTCCCAAAGATTTACGAGGATGTGTGGCGAGAATGGTTCCTTCCCACCGGGCTCGGTCAAATCTCGTCAGCTCCTTAGTCACCGCGCGTCAGTTCCAGATGGCACGAGGGCGCGGGTGCAGTCCACGGCCGTTAGCCGAACCGCTGGAGACTACCCCAGCAACGCTGCTTAACCGAAACGCGAACCGGTCTGACACAGGCCGAACTCGCCGAGCGGATCGGGCAACGCCAGGCCCTCTTGTCGAATGCGAGCAAGGGGAGCGCCGGCTCGATGTGGCGGAGTTCGCCGAGATCTGCAAGGCGATCGGGGCAAACCCATTTGAACTAATTAGGGACGGGTGGGGCGGCGAAGCGCCCAAGCGGAAGTCGCTGCGGCCAACACTAAAGGCCGATTTGCGGCCGAAAGCGGACTGTCAGCTACCAAGCAGGCCTGGCGGAAAGCCGCCATCATAAGCATCGTAGTGGCTCTGCTCGCCGTCTTCGTGAAAGATTTGGCAGGATCCGCGCCGAGCTATGCCTTAATCGCGGGCCAGCAACACTAGATGCCCGGCGGCGGCGCCGGACCGGCTTAAGGCAACACTGGGCTGCGCGAGAACACGTGGATCGACCGCGCGCCCCTCGTCAGCGCCACGTATAGATGTTTGGCGGACATGGCGCCGCTTGGCCGATCGGCGTCAAGGATGACCGCGTGCTCTGCCTCCAGACCCTTCAGGAGCAGCGTCGAACCCACGGCCTTGGCGGGGACATTCCGGCCGGCGTGCCGCTGCCTCTCCCTCAGGGCGGCGACGGCTTCGATTATGGTGGTGTGGCCTGTCCTGGCGGAAGACAATGCTTCGATCATCATATCGAACGCACTGTAGCGGTAGATGCGCCGATCCTTGTCCGCAGCCATGCTTTTGAGAAACTCGATCGCTTGGCCATAGCCTCCGCCGGAGGACAGCGCCATTGCCGCCGTCTCTTGTGGTGTTGCCGGTGTTCGATGCCGCCCCGCGGCGATGGTCTCCACACGAGCCTTCAATTTGTCGCCGTACACATTGGTCATGACCAGGATCAGGAATCGGATGCACGCTTCGAGCAGCAGCGCACCGCTCAGGCCATGCATTTGCGCAGCAGCGGCGACCACGTCGGGAAAATCGACACGTTCGACGACGCCGACGCCATGGGCACGGCTTGCGTAAGTATGTCTGGCTTCGGCGCGGATCGAGTCGCCGATGATCAGGATGTTCTCGCCGGGAAACCGTCGCGCGATCTCGTACTGTATACGGACTTGTTCCGTGACGGCCAAATTCGCGTCGCCGGGCATCGGGCTCCACACCACGAAGCCCGGACAGGTCCTCAAGTCGATTTTGCCGCCAGCCTCCAATGTCTGCCGCCCCGTCATCAGCCATGTACCCAGTACCTGGGCCCCAACTCGGTTCCAGCGCCATGGCGTGGAGAGCTGGCCCAATTCCGGAAACGCCGTCCCCACGTCATTTCCCCAATGGGGGAGCGGGTCCGCGAAATCGAAGATCGCCTGCATCGGATCGCCGAACACCACTGTTGGGATGGCGTCGGCGATGCCGCAGATCATCGCGTGCTGACTGACCGAACAGTCCTGGTATTCGTCGACCAGCAATCGTCCGTAGGTGGCGCGGAGTTCGGCTCCGATATCACCGGACCCGCACAATTCGGCCACGGCGGCCTGTACCCGTCGATAGTCCGGCGGCAGGAGCGGGTCTTGGGCGTAGCCGGCGCGCTCCGGAAACATCGAGATTACAGTCAAAGCCCAACCGGCAATGGTGTTCAAACGGTACCTGGACGCCGGAATTCCCATCCGGCCGAGTCTTAGCCGCAAAGCGGCGACACCCGCAGTGGTGTGGGTCAGGACCAAGGTCGGCTTGAGCGTTGGTGCGGTCAGGACCTGGCCGATGAGCTCGGTCTTTCCGCAACCCGCAGGGGCCGACACGTGGCCCCGCCTTGCCGCTAGGACAGACGCGACATCGACCATGCTAAGCGGACCCGATCGGCAGTGCGGAAGGTGCGGCTGCAATCCAGTGCCAGAGTGCATTGACGGGAGTTCGGAGAATGTCGCCGGTTTGGTCCCAGACCGGCGACACAGCGTGACGCAGGACACGCTCCGCCGGATCGATGTCCTTGAACCACTTGCCGTCTCCTGCAGCCTGCCCGAGCATGCCCCGCATGTGGTCTGCGAAATTGGTCCGGCAAAGTGCGAGGCTCCACTGCCCTCCGCTCAAGTGTCTGATCTTGGCGTCAACGGCGTCCTCTGATCGCCAATCGCAGGCAATGTCGAACAATTGGCCGATTATTTCTGCGGGGACCGAAGCGAAAAGCGCGGCTTCAGTCGACAGACCTTCCGGCCAACGGAATACCGACACCCCTTTTTCATGGAGAGCCCGGTACTTCTCGGGTGGATAAGGAACGTCGCTATCCATCAACAAGGCCGTTCTATATCCCATGCCGGCAAATATTTCGGCGCGCTCAAACATGCTCGAACCGCCGCCGTCCGCCCAATGGCATCCCTGTGCAACGACGCTGCGCAGGTTAGTATCCTGACGCCATAGATCGATGCCGCGTACGAGACCTATCTCGGTCTTTCCCTCGCAAACGATGACACTCGGTGCAAGGAATGCCTCGGCACATGTGCGCAGGGTCTTTTGTGCGGCTTCGGTGCGTCCCAATGGAGCGATCCAATGCTGCGTGGTTTTCGTGGCCGGCCGCAGTTCCAAGCCCTCGCCCGGCGTCGGTGCCCTCGTGGACCGTCTCGATCCCAAAGCGAATAACTGTACAGACGACAACTCCCTGAGAACGACCGGTGAATGGGTCGTCAGGAAAACTTGCTGCGATTGGTCATCTCTCTTGGCACCGAGTGAATCCAGTAACCTGACGATCCTGAACGGCTCGAGTCCGAACTCCACTTCATCGACGATGAAGATACCAGATCGGCCTACTGACTTCTGCAGGCCGGCGACCAGCAGGCGGCTAGATCCGGTGCCCAAACCCTTCAGGGGGACTTGGTCCTCGTCATGCAACGAGATGGCACCACCAGAAAGGGTAGCCCCTCGTACGTCCAGCAACGCTTGGACCTTTTCCACCGGAATGCCCATATCGTTGGCGATCGTCCTTGAAGTCTGCAGGATCGCATCGATCCCCTCGAAGCCGTGCTCGGCGAATGCCCTACGGGCTTGCCGGGAAGCATCGGCCAAAGCGGCTGACGCTTGGGTCACGTCTGCGGACAGCTTGCCCAGCACCGACCTAGGTCCGAGAGCCAGGTGATGTGACGCACTGGTACCCAAACGGACGGGGGCGAGCTTCTGGCGATGCTTCCATTGCAGGTTCCGCTCGCGTGCTTCGGCGCCGGGGCCAGGTGAAAACAGCGACCACTCGGGCTCGAGGTCGTCCCTCACGACCAGCCTGAGAGTAAGGACGGTCTCCAACGCCGACGACGGCTCGTTCTCGATCGCGCCGGTCGCGACATTCCTGCCGCGTAGGAAATGACCGTAAAGCTCCAGGTTCCGCAAGTCGTCATCCAGATTGCCGATGGTGACGTCGATGACGATGGGTTCGGAAACGCGGTTGAGGTAAAAGTCGGCATCCGTAAAGCCGATGCTCTGGCGCGCGCTCAGCGTCAGTTCGATGGCATCCAGGACCGTCGACTTGCCCGCATCGCCGGGGCCGATCAGACAGTTGATGCCCGGATTAGGCCACCATTTCAGGTGGCAAATCCCGCGGAAATTGCGGATTTCGACTTCACGGATTGCAGGCATCGATCCCCAGACTCCGTATCAGACCGGTCGCCACCTGCATCCGGTCGTTGAGCATGTCGGCAGTGGGCAAGAGTTATGCCCAACGCTTCGGCACAAAGTGAGCCCTGTGCTGCGGACCATGCAATGATTCTGGAAAATCGCGATAGCACCGGCCGATGGCGAGGGGCCCCCCAAGTTGTGCGCTACGCAAACAGATGTCCGCTTTTTGGGATCCGAGCGCCGATGCCTGAATGGCCGCAATCGGGGCGCAAGGCGGACATCGCTGACGGGGCAGCAACGGGTCAGTTTCTGCCTCGGTCACTCATTGGCGATATGTCCGCTTCCCAATTAAGGTGCCCAATATCAGACAGTCCGCAATCGGCCGCAAACTGGCCCCTCCGGTCCGCACTTGGAAACGTCTGCTATGGGCGCAGAGGTCGGCAGGGAGCCCAGTTGGCACCGTTGCCGAGCGGAGTCGTTCCGCCGTCGTTACCGCTCCAAGCCTATCAGCAACTCGTCCAGTTTCCGAGCGACGACCACCGAAGGATCGTCACCGTTATCCTTGGCGTGCAGCATTTCGCAGACCTCTTCGAGGTCGAGGCCGAGGATAAGTTTCCCTTCCTGACGAAGCGCCGCGGCGGATACCCTGAAAGCGTTGGCGTCGAACCCAAGGCGCGAAATGATTATGGCGGTAGCCCGCATCGCAGCGGGCAACAGGTATTTCTCCGTGCTGTAAATCTGCACTTGGCTGATCTTTTTCGGATAGTTTTTGAATTCTAAGATGACGTATCGGCTCCGATGGTCGGTAATCATCAAGTTCCAGAAGTCATTCTGAGAGTTAATGCGTACGATAAGGTCGTAGCGATGCAATGAGTTGTGTGATCGAGTCTGGGTGTTCCAGCCAATGAAATCCTCTTCGAAGAGATAACGCAAAGCGTCCACGCAAGTCCTCTCAAAGACTGCGGCGGAGTTCTTCGAACGACCCGCCTTAGTTGCTTTGAGAGCGATTCCGAGCTCGTCGCCACGGTTGGGTTTGGGGTCTGGCGGAAGCGCTTCGCCACCAGGCGGCGGTGGGGTGGGAGGACACGGGGACGCCGGAATGAACTCGGCCACCTTGGTTGTGTCGGTGGACGGGAGCGGCTCGCTCCGATAAAGGAACACATCTTGGAAGTGCCGAGCCAGCCTTTCCGCCAACGCTGGGTGCTGAGCCGTCAAAAATTGCAGCGTATCAAAATCGTAGATGACGAGGTGAAGAAGCTTCGCCTCATCCCAGAGCGCTCGGGGCAGTCTGGCATTGGTTGCGAAAATTCCAACCGAGACGTTATGTCTCCGCATTGCGTCGCGCAGCCGGTAGAAGCTCTGACGAACAACACTGTGCGCAATCTTGAGAGTTGAGTAGGTCTTGACCTCGACGAGAGCTTCTCGCTCGCTGCTCTTGACGCGAAGGTCGTACCCTCTGTCTCTCGGCGAACTTTCCAAAATTTGAAGGTCGTTAGCTCGCAGGATATCGGCTACCAGCGTTTCGAGCGCTTGGCCGCCTTCCTTGATGCTCATGGCCGTTTCCCCTGTAGAGACGCACGCTACCGTCGCATGGCATGGGGCGCCAGTTGGTGGTGCTGGTGAAGTGCTGATCTTGACCAGCACCACCCAAGGGGCCTTCGAATGTCAACTTCCTGACTGTGTCTCATCATCCGCTTCTGGCCCAAAAGGCACCGACGTGCGCCGCCTTGCTGATGTCCGCTTTTGGGCCGCGGCAGTTACCATATGAATGGCCGAGATGGTGGCGCAAAGCGAACGTCGCTGAAAGCGCAGTCGAGGGCCGGTGAACGGTCATCCCCGTAAGTCGAATTCCTGCGACGTCGCGACTTCAACCGCTCCCCCGCCGCCCATCGCATATTTCGCTTTGTAGTCGCAGCCCGCGGCAACCGCCGGCGCCGTTCCACGGCCGCCAGGAGGCGGAGCGCTCTTAACTCCGTCGTACCCGGCCTCACGCCAGCGCACTCCGCCGACGCCGCGACTTCAAACTGCTCCGCGAGTCGCCCCATGTAACCGGCGTGCAACCGCAGCCTATTCCGGTCGCTTGCGGTACTATGAATCGCCACCCCCAAAAGCGAAAAGCCCCGTGATTACGGGGCTTTATGCCATCGGGCGACTGGAGCGGGCGATGGGATTCGAACCCACGACCCCAACCTTGGCAAGGTTGTGCTCTACCCCTGAGCTACACCCGCACCGCTCCGCGGTCGGCGCTCGAACGAGCAGGCCGACAGCGCCGCTTCTATGCCAAAGGACGGATCAGATTGCAACAGGGGGCGATCGCTCTTTCCAATCCGCCGTCCGGTGCCCGATCGTGGCCGCTGCGCGTCCGGCGCCCACCGGGGCTCCCGCCGGCCGCCCGGCTGCCGGACACGCGCCAACGACCGCGGCCGGTGCCATCGGGCCGCAGGCCGCTTGGCCGGGGCCTGCTATCAAGGGCGCCGAACAGGGAGAAACGCCGATGAAACGCCCCGCCGCCGCCCTCATCGTCGCGATGGCCGTCTGGCCGGCCGCGGCGCGTGCCGAGGCACCGCCCGCTCCGCCGGTGACCGTCACCCCGCTCGCCTCGGCCACCAGCACCGCCTCCGGCCAGCCCATCGGCTTTCCCGCCGGCCCCGGCCGCGTGGTTGTGGCGGAATACGTCATCGCCCCCGGCGCCAGGCTGCCGGTGCACCGCCACCCGTATCCGCGCATCGGCTATGTGCTCCAGGGCACGCTGGAGGTGGTGGAGGAGCGCACCGGCCGCGTCTTCAGCTACAAGCCCGGCGATGTCATCGTCGAGGTGATCGGCGCGGCGCATTTCGGCCGCAACACCGGCAGCGATCCGGTGCGGCTGGTCGTGTTCGACACCACGCCCGCAGACGTCGAGGGCAATGTCACGCTGGAGAAGTGAGCGCCAAGCTACCCCACCGCCCTGCCGATCAGCCGGCCCAGCCGCGCGGCGAAGGCGCGGGGGTCCTGCGGCGGCTCGCCGTCGAGAATGCGGGCCTCGTCCAGCAGCAGGTGCGCGGCATCCTCGCGCAGGTCCGCCTCGCCGGTACCGAGCGCGGCGAGCTTGATCACCGTCGCGTGGCGCGGATTGACCTCCAACACCGGCCTCGCCGCCGGGGCGCCGCGGCCGGAGCCGGCCAGCAGCTTCTCCAGCTGCCGGTCGACGCCGAACTCGGGGGCGACCAGGCAGGCGGCGCTCTCGGTCAGGCGGTCGGAGGCGCGCACGTCGGATACCGCCTCGCCGAGCGTCGCCTTGAGGAAGGCGAGGAATTCCGTCACCGCGCCGTCGGCCTCCGGCACCGGCGGCTGGCTGCCCTCAAGCGGCGCGACGAGACCGAGATCGGCGGCGCCCTGGGTCACCGATTTCAGCGGCTTGCCCTCGAAATCGAGCCCCGCCGTCACCCAGAAGCTGTCGACCTGGTCCGGCAGCAGCAGCACCTCGATGCCGCGGGCGCGGAAGCCTTCGAGCTGGGGCGATGCGGCGATGCGGTCGAGATCGCTGCCGAGCGCGTAATAGATCGCGGTCTGGTTCTCCCTCAAGGCGGCGACATAGTCCTTGAGGCTGCGCCAGCCGCCGGCCGAGGCGGTGGTCTTGAAGCGGGCGAGGCCGAGCAGGCCGGTGCGGCGCTCATAGTCCTCATAGAGGCCCTCCTTGAGCACCGGGCCGAAATTCTCCCATACCGCCTCGAAAGCCGGGGCATCGCTGCCGGCGAGCTTTTCCAGCTCGGCGACCACCCGGTTGGCGACGCCCTTCTTGATGGCGGCCAGCATCGGGCTTTCCTGAATCATCTCGCGCGAGACGTTCAGCGGCAGGTCGGCGGAATCCACCAGCCCGCGCACGAAGCGCAGATAGCGCGGCAGCAGCTCGGCCTCGTCGGTGATGAAGACCCGGCGCACATAGAGCTTCATCCGTCCCGCCCGGTCGGGATCGAACAGGTCGAACGGCTTGGAACCCGGCACGAAGGCCAGCACGGTGTATTCCTGCCGCCCCTCGGCCCGGTAGTGCAGCGTCAGCGCCGGGGTGTCGAACTGGCCGGCGGCCGAGCGGTAGAAATCGGCGTAGTCGTCGGGCGTGATGTCGGACTTCGGCCGCGTCCACAGCGCGGCGCCGTCGGCGATCTCCACCGGCTCCTCGCCCAGGCCGGCGCGCAAGAGGATCGGCACCGGCACATGGCCGGACTGCGCCCGCACGATGCGCTCCACGGTGTGGCGCTCGGCATAGGCGCTCGCCTCTTCCAGCAGATGCAGCACCACCCGCGTGCCGCGCTCCGGCGCCTGCGCGAGGTCTGCGGGGGCGAGGCTGTAGGTGCCCTGGCCGTCCGAGGACCACAGCGTGGCTTCCGCACTGCCGGCCCGGCGCGAATATACGTCGACCGAGGCGGCCACCATGAAGGCGGAATAGAAGCCGACGCCGAACTGGCCGATAAGCTGCGCGCCCTCGCCGCCGGCGGCGGCCTCGATGCGCTCCATGAACGCCTTGGTGCCGGAGCGGGCGATGGTGCCGAGCGCCTCGCCGAGTTCCGCCGCGCTCATGCCGATGCCGTTGTCCTCGACGATGAGGCGGCGATCGGCGGCGTCGAGCGTCAGGACGATGCGGGCCTTGGCATCCTCGCCGAGCAGCGCGGGCTGGTTGATGGCCTCGAACCGCAGCTTCTCGCAGGCGTCGGCGGCGTTCGAGATCAGTTCGCGCAGGAAGACGTCCTTGTCCGAATAGACCGCATGCACCATCAGGTGCAGCAGCTTGGCGACGTCGGCCTCGAACGCGCGGGTCTCGGGGGCGGAATTGGGGGTCGTCATGGCGGCTCGCGATCTGTGACGGGGCGGGCGAGCGACCACATGGCGGGAGCCGGCGCGGATTTCAAGAGAGCTTGAAGCCCGGCGCCGGCGTGAGGTGAGGGCGGTTCGGGTCGGAACCGCGCCGGCTATTTCGCCTTGAGCAGTTCGCCGACCTCCAGCAGCACCATCTCATTGTCGTCCGCCTTGTTCGGCTCGCGGCTGGAGGAGAAGGGCAGGTTGTTGTCGTTGCCGACCACGATATGCGTCGGGTCGACCAGATCGACGTTCTCGATGGTGAAGAAGGGGAAGGTGAGCACACCCTCGTTCAGCGGCTTGCGCGCCTTTTTGTCCGGGTCGGCGATCTTCATCAGGTCGATATGGCCGATCTTGCGCACCTCGCCGCCGGCATTGGCGTCGGAGAGTTCGATCTTGTAGACGCGCTTGAATTTGGCAAGGTCGTGGAAGCAGTTCGGCGCCTTGGCGGCGGTCGGGCAGGCCTTCTCCGTGGTGCCCTCGCCATTGTCGCGCTCGATGATGAGGCCGGTGGTGGCGTCGATCATGTTGAAGTCGCCGATGGCGTTGCCGTTGACCTCAAGCGGGTAGTACCAGACCCGGCCGGTCCATTTGCCCCTGGCGACGTCGAATTCCAGAATCGGCAGGATTTCCTTGCCCTCGGCGTTCTTCTGCCAGTCCTTCTTCTGCGCGTCCCAGAGCGGGCCTTCGAGCAGGGGATAGAGGAAGGCGCCGTCCTTGGAGGCCGCCATGCCCTCGAAGCCCTTGGAGCGGCGGGCGTTGAACACGGCGGTCTGGTTCGGCGCGCCGGCCGAGGCCACGGCATAATGGTCGGGCGAGCGCACCGGCTGCTCGCCCGCCACGGTCTCGATCAACTCCAGCACCCGGCCGGTGCGGTCGGCCTTGATCAGATAGGGGCCGAACTCCTCGCCGATCCACAGCGTGTCGCCGACGATCTGGAAGCTCTCAAGGTCGAGGTCGGCGCCGGTGAGGTAGCGCGCGGCGCTGTCTTCCTGGACGATGCGGAACGGGATCTTCTTGTCCGGGTCGCGCAGGAAGACGGTCTCGACGCGCGCCATCGTGCCCGCCTGCCAGTCGATGGCGTAGCGGTTGAGATAAAGCATGAAGTCGGGCGAATTCGCCTTGGCGCCGGCGCCATTGTCGGTGAGCACCCAGAAGCTGCCGTCCGGCATGGCCTTGATGCCGGAATGGCCCTGAAGCGGCTGGCCGGGAAACGGCAGGCCGATGCCGGTAGGCCGGCCGGCCGAATTTCCCTCCACCGCGCCCACCGTCTCGACGCGCTTCATGGTGGTGAATTTTCCGGCATTCTTCAGGTCGGCCGGGGCATCCGCCGGGGCGGGCACGAAGCTTGCGGCCGGCAGCACCGCATGGCCGGCGAGGGTTGCCGGATAGAGCTGGTCGGCCTGCGCGGAGCTGACGACGGCCGCCAAGGCGACAGCGGCGCCGGCAAGCAAACGCGGGCGAAGCCGGGTGCGGGTCATGGGTGGTCTCCTGAAGCATGGAGCGGCCGAGGCCGCGACACCGCTTCATGTGCGGCCCGCCGATGTCGGCCACTCGACGGTTCGGTGACGCGGCGGTGACAGTGCGGCCGCGCGGGTTCGATCGCCGTTGAACCGGCAGAGCCGCTCGACCGGCAGCGTGTTGCGGTGGTGAATACTGTTACAGATATAAAGATGCCCTGGGTTTACATCGCCTTCTTGGGCAATGCGTAGCCGCGCTCTAATGGTCATGGTAGAAGAGCGGGGTGATACATGCGGTCCGGCCCATGGCGCTGTAGCATCCGCGAGGTGACGCATGAAATACGTGGTGTTCGTACCCGGCATCATGGGCTCCATCCTCGCGACGCCGGAGGGCGAGGAGGTCTGGCCGCCGACGCCGGCGGAGACCATCTTCGGCTATAAGCGCACCGCGGCGCTGATGCGCGACGACCTCGTGGTCGGCGATCTGGTGCGGGCGGTGTCCTGCTTCGACGTCTACAAGCCGATCATCGCCACCATCGCCGCCGTCGGCTACCCGGAAGCCGGCCCCGGCGACCGGCTGATGCTGTATCCCTATGACTGGCGGCGCGATCTGGAGACGCTGGCCGAGGGGCTGGCCGCGCGGCTCGACACCGTGCCGGCGGCCGCCACCGGCATTACCATCGTCGCCCACAGCATGGGCGGGCTGATCGCGCGGCTGATGCTGGAGACCGGCCGCTACGATGCGCGGCCCTGGTTCGCTAAGATCACGATGTTCACCAGCCTGGCGACCCCGCATCTGGGCGCGCCGCTGGCGCTGGCCCGCATTCTGGGCCTCGACAGCGCCATGGGCATCAGCGCCGCCGATTTCCGTGCGCTCGCCGCCGATCCGCGCTACCCGTCCGGCTACCAGTTGCTGCCGGCTCCGGCGGAGGCGGCCTGCTGGGACATCAAGCCGGGCAGCGCGCTCGGCGCGCTCGACATTTACGATCCCGCCGTCGCTGCCAAGCTGGGGCTCGATCCGGCGCTGCTGGCCCGTGCCGCCTTCGTGCACCAGAGCCTGGCCGCCGGCGCGCCGCCGCCGCACATCCGCTATTTCTACTTCGCCGCCACCGGCCACAAGACCGCGACCCGGCTGAATGTCGGCGCCACCACCACGGCGGTGACGCGGCAGGACGATGCCGGCGACGGCACCGTGCCGCTGTGGAGCGCGCTGCCGCGTTCCGGCCAGAAGCAGCTTGTGGTCGGCGAGCATGCCAGCTTCTTCGCCGAGACCGGCTTCAAGGCGGTGTTCTACTGGCTGTTCGGCAAGAATTTCCCCACCCCGCCGGTCCTCGCCGGCGCGGCGCCGGCGGCGACGCTGTCGGTGCAGTCGTTCAGCCTGCGCAAGACCGAGGAGGTGGAACTCCTCATCGTGCTGCGCACTCCGGCGGGCAAACTGGAGAGTACGCTGGTGCTTGAGCGCACGGACGGGCCGGACGACAGATTCGCCGCGTTCGGCCCGCCGCGGCCGGTGCGCTATGAGGGGCCGCCGCTGCCGGTGCTGAAGCTGCGCCTGCCGCCGCTTGGTACGCCCGGCTTCTACCGCATCAGCCTTGCGGGTTCGCCGGCTTCCGAGGCACCGGCGCGGTTTGCGGTGACGGACGTGTGACGATGAGGGAGCGGCGCCGGTGGCCGATGCCAATGTCATCCTGCTCGCCTATATGGACACCGAGCCCGGCGCGCTGAGCGCGGGCGCCAGGACCATGCTGCAGGGCTGGAAGTACCGCGCCGCCGAGCCGCTGCTGGACGGCCCGGTGTCGCGGCGCGTGGCGGTGATCGACACCGACCCGGACACCGGCGAAATTGTGCCCGGCGCCCGCTTCGTGCCGCCGCGCGGCGCCACCGCCGGGCACTACGCCATCGCCGATCCGCTTGCCTTCGAGGCGTCCGACTTCATGCAGGTCAGCGTGTTCACCGCGGTGATGCGGATGATGGCGCTGTTCGAGAGCCCGGACGTGCTCGGCCGGCCGCTGCGCTGGGCGTTCGAGGGCGAGCAATTGCGGGTGGTGCCGCGGGCGGGAAAAATGCCGAACGCCTACTACAGCCGCGATTCCCGCAGCCTGCATTTCTTCTGCGTCGACGACCCCAGAGCGCCCGGCCGGCTGGTCTATAGCTGCCTGTCGCCGGACATTGTGGCGCACGAGGCCACGCACGCCATTCTCGACGGCATCGCCCCGGACCTCTACGACGCAACCTCGCCGCAGTCGCTCGCTTTGCACGAAGCCGTCGCCGATCTCGGCGCGGTGATGCTGGCGGTGCGCACCAACCGGCTGCTGAAGCGGGTGATGGAGGAAACCTCCGGCACTATCCGCGGCAAGAATGCCTTCAACGATATCGCCCGGCAGTTCGGCGAGGCGATCTACGGCCCCGGACGCCCGCTGCGCGACCTCGACAATGCCGCCTCGCTGCGCCCGCCCGTCACGCTGGACCTCAACGAGCCGCATGAGCTGAGCACCGTGCTCACCGGCGCGCTCTATGCCCTGCTGCTGCACGAATACGAGGCGACCCAGGACGAAGACCTCGCGGCGAAGCTTGCGGAGCGCGCGGCCGCCGGCAGGCCGGCGCCGACCGAGGCGGAGCGGCGCGCTCTGCGCTTTTCCCTCAGCGGCCTGGCCCTGTTCAAGGCGAGCGAGACATTCAAGCGCATCGCCTTTCGCGCGCTGGATTATCTGCCGCCGGGCGAGATATCGTTCGCCGACTATGGACGCGCCATGGTGGCCGCCGATACCGCGTCCAATCCCGAGGATGCGGGCCCGCGCGACTTCATCCGCAACGAGTTCGCCAAGCGCGGCATGATCGAATCCGGCACCGATCTCGATCCGGTGCCGCCTGGCTTCACCTTGCCGGCCGATCTCGATCTCGATCTGCTGGTGCGCAGCGACCTGGCCGCCGGCCAGTTTGCCGAGCAGCGGCGCCGAGAGCTGATGATCCCGCCCGGCGTGCCGTTCGAGGTGCGCCCGCGGCTCGACGTCACCCGCACCACCTGGCGCACCGGCGGGGTGGAGGCCACCACCCGCGCCCTTCTGCTCAAGGTGGCCTGGCAGGGCACGCAGCCGCTGCGCTATGGCGACGACGTCATGGAGGTGGCGGTCACCCGCGGCAGCACGCTGGCGATCGACTGGGAGACGCGCACGGTGCAGGCGCTGCTCTCCACCAGCCCGGACCACGCCTCGCAGCAGGACGGTGCCACCGCGCGCAACGCGCAGATGCGCGCCGCCTTCCTGGTGCACAATCTCGATAAGGGCATGCTGGAGCCCGGCTCGCCCAATGTGCGGCTCGAGGACAAGACGCTGCGCGTGCGCGCGCTCGGCCAGATGCTCCACATGATGCCGCATTGAGCGTCGGGTCCGGGACGCACGGCCGGCCGCGCTTGGCCGTCGTCTGCGGCCGCGAAGGCGCCTATGGTGGCGGATCTCGCCGGTACATGGAGGACGCTGATGGCTCACCCGTCCCGCCGCACCGTGCTGGCGCTCGCCGCCGGCGCCGTCATCGCCGGCACGGCGCGGGCGCAGGCGGCGACTGCGGTCGGCACCGCGCTCTCCGTCACCCAGTTCGCGGTGAAGCCGGATCTTGCCACCGACCAGAGCGTCGCGATCCAGAAGGCGATCGACAGCGCGGCGACCTCCCGCCTGCCGCTGTTCTTCCCCGCCGGCGCCTACCGTGCCGGCAATCTGGCGCTGCGGTCCGGCTCGCGGCTGTCCGGCGTGCCGGGCCTCAGCCGGCTGGTCCATGCATCGGGCGGGGTGCTGCTCGCCGGCTCCGGCATCGGCAATGCCGGGGTGGAGGGCTTGGTGTTCGACGGCGCCGGCCGCGCGCTGGCGAGCGGGCAGGGCACGCTCGCCTTCACCGACGGACAGGCCATCCGCATCCGCGACTGCACGGTGACGGGTTCGGCCGGCCACGGCATCGCCCTCACCCGCGTCGGCGGCGAGGTGTCCGGCTGCACGCTGGTCGGGGCGGCGCAGACCGCGCTGTTCGCGCTCGATTCGCGCGGCCTTGCGATACGCTCCAACAGCGTCGAGGGCGCCGGCAACAACGGCATCCAGGTCTGGCGCTCGGCCGCGGGCGAAGACGGCACGCTGGTGCTCGGCAACCGCATCACCGGCGTGCAGGCGCGCGACGGCGGCTCCGGCCAGAACGGCAACGGCATCAACATCTACCGCGCCGGCAATGTTATCGTCGCCGACAACCGCATCAGCGTGTGCGCCTTCTCCGCCGTGCGCGGCAATGCCGCCTCCAATCTCCAGGTGCGCGGCAATAGCTGCACCGGGCTCGGCGAGGTCGCGATCTTCATCGAGTTCGGCTTTCAGGGCGCGGTGATCGCCGGCAATCTGGTCGACGACGCCGCGGTCGGCATCTGCGTCACCAATTTCAACGAGGGCGGAAGGCTGGCCACCGTCGAGGGCAACCTCATCCGCAACCTCGCCGTCCGCTATCCGCCGGGCACCGATCCGGGCGGGTCCGCCGGCATCGGCATCATCGTCGAGGCCGATGCCAGCGTATCCGGCAATGTGGTGGAAGGCGCGCCGGATGTCGGCATCCGCCTCGGCTACGGTCCCTATCTGCGCGACATCACGGTGACCGGCAATGTGGTGCGCAATTCCAGCATCGGCATCGGCGTCTCGCTGGTGGTGGGCGCCGGCACCGCGATCATCGCCGCCAACACCATTTCCGGGGCGCAGCGCGGCGCGGTGATGGGGCTGAACCAGAGCGGGCCGACCACCGGCGACCTTCTGGCCGCCGGGGCGGCGGTCGATCCGCGCCTCACCTTGTCGGCCAACCGGACGCGCTGAGCCGGCTTCATGCGAAATTAAGCGGGCCGGCCGGACAATGCGTCGGCGCTGGCCAACAGCCGCGATATTCACTAGTGAGCACATTCCCTTGCTCGACGGACACTCCCCATGAAACGCCTCTACAGTGCCGCCGCCAATACCATGCGCGGCTTGACGCTCGCGGCCAAGAGCGAGGCGGCGTTCCGCGAGGAGATCGTGCTGCTGCTGGCGGCGCTGCCGCTCGGCGTGTTCCTGGCCCCCGGCATCGGCTGGTATGTGGCGATGATCGGCGCGCTGTTCCTGGTCATGGCGGTGGAACTGCTCAACACCGCCATCGAGAAGCTGGCCGACCACATCACGCCGGAATGGAATGCGCAGATCGGCATGATCAAGGATATGGGCTCGGCGGCGGTGTTCTGCGCCCTGTGCGTCGCCGGGCTGGTGTGGCTCGCCGCACTGGCGGTGCGCATCGGGTGGTTCTGACCCGCGGTGCGCGACAGTCGAGGAACGCCAATGGCAGAGAATTCGGGCGAGCACGGCGGGATGGCGCGGGCGCTGCCGGTCCTGCTGCGGCTCGGCGCCATCCTCGCCTTCGTCCTGCTCACCAATGGCGGCTTCCTCCAGCGCATCCTGCTGCTGGCGGACCAGGTGCGCTGGGGCTCGCTCATCGGCTATCTCGCGGTGTGGGCGGTGGCGATCGCGGCGCTGCTTGCCGTCGCCTTCCAGGCGCGGCCCTGGGTGCGGCTGTTCTGGGCGGTGCTCATCGCGCTCACCGCCGCGGTCGGGCTCGCCTATCACAAGGCCAGCGGCTCGGAACTCAGCGCGTTCGATGTCATTTCGCTGTGGAATGCCCGGCACGAAGCCGCCCGCGCCGCCGATTTCTACCAGCGCGATCTCTATTGGTTCGCGCTCGCCTTCGCCGGCGGCCTGCTGGTGCTGGCCTGGCCGCCGCGGCGGCGCAGCCGGCGCTGGTCGCTCGCGCTCGCCGTGGCCCCGCTCATTCCGCTGCTGCTGATCGCCGGCATCGTCCAGCTTCGCGAGGGCGGCGGCTCGCAGGGGCTGCCGAGCCAGTTCACCCCGCTCGCCGTCGCCACTGTGGCCGCCAAGGCGCTGGCCGGCTCCAGCGCGCCGGGCCGGCTCGAGGTCGCCTTCGCGCCCGGCGTGCCGCGCGCCCGCAAGATCGTGGTGCTGGTGGATGAGAGCGTGCGCGGCGACTATATCGACTGGACGCCCGGCAACCCCTACACGCCGGAACTGGCTGCGCTGGCGCCGCGCATCGTCGATTTCGGGCCGGCGTCCTCCGGCGGCAATTGCAGCCATTATTCCAACGCCATCTTGCGGTTCGGCGCCGCGCGCGAGCGCATGGGCCAGGCCCTGCTGACCAACCCGACCCTCTGGCAGTACGCCAAGAAGGCCGGCTACCGCACCGTCTACATCGACGGCCAGGCCGGCTTCAACCGCAACCCCGGCAAGCTGCAGAACTACATGACCGAGGCGGAGACCAAGTCGATCGACGCCTTCCGTCCGCTGCCGGAGGACGTCGCCCCGCCGGACCTCGACGACCGCGTGCTCGACATCGTCAAGGAGGAGCTGAAGGGCGACGGCCCGGTGCTGATCTACGCCAACAAGAACGGCGCGCACTTCCCCTATGATCGCGGCTACCCGGAAGCGGCGGCGAAGTTCCACCCCACCATGACCGAGACGCCGCAGGACAGCGCGCTCTCGCGCATCGCCTCGTTCCGCAATGCGGTGAGCTGGACCGTCGACCGCTTCTTCAAGCGGCTGTTCGACGAGGTCGATCTGACCGACACCGTGGTGCTGTACACCTCCGACCACGGCCAGCAGTTCGACCCCTCCCGCCTCACCCATTGCACGGTGGAGGACCCCGATCCGCGCGAGGGCCTGGTGCCGCTGTTCGTCGCCGCCGGCGACCCGGCGCTGCAGCAGCGCTTTGCCGACGGCGCGGCGGCCAGCCGGCAGCACGCCAGCCATTTCGCGCTGGTGCCGACCGCCTATGAACTGATGGGCTACCGCCCCGACGACATCGCCACGCTGTATCCCGAGACGCTGTTCGCCGCCGACCGGCAGGAGCCGGCCTTCACCACCGGCGATATTTTCGGGCTGTTCTCGCCCAAGGTGCGCTGGCACCCGCTCGATCTCGGCAAAAGCTATCTGGAGCCGTTCGACCCCGCCGCCGCCGCCAAGGCGCCGTAGCGTTCGGCGGCAAGGCGCTGGGTGTTATGGCGCTGGGTGGCGATGAACAGGCCCCAGATCGCGCCCATCAGCAGAAAATAATGCCGCCAGTGGTCGGTATCGATGATGAAGCCTTCCGCCATCACGCCGACGAAGGTGGCGTAGATGGCGATCAGCCGCGGCTGCCAGGGGCTCGCCACCAGCAAGGCGCGGGCGCCGACCACCAGCGTCACGACCACCAGCGCGCTGTAGGCGATGCCGCCGAGCCAGCCATAGGCATAGAGCGCGGCGAGATAGATGTTGTGCGGGTCATTGCCGTAGATCAGCCGGAACTGGCGCGGCCCCAGCCCGTTCGGCAGGTCGAATATGGCGAGGAAACCCTCCAATTGCCGGCCGAACCGCCCGGTCTCGCCGGCGTCGTAATAATTCACCAGGTTCGCCCGCACCGCGAACATGTCGCTCACCGCGCTGAAGGACAGCGCCACCGCCACCAGCACGGCGAGCAGCACGACGGTGAGGCCCGACAGCGCGACCAGCCGCAGCCGGAATGCCGGGCTGCGGTTGGTCCAGAACATCAGCCCCAGCATCAGCAGCGCCGAGGCCCCGGCATGTCCCCAGGCGCCGCGCGAGAAGCACAGCAGCAGCCCGATCAGCATCGCCCCGCCGGCCAGCAGATAGCGCAGCCGGATGCCGCGATAGATGATGTTCTGGATGACGAACAGCATCGGCAGCACCAGGAACGGGCCGAACACGTTCGGGTCCTTGAAGGTGGCCCGCACCCGGCTGTTTTCCAGGAGCAGGTCGCGCATACCCTGCACCGGGCTGAAATAGCCCGCGGTGCCGACCAGCGAGGCGATCACCGCCGCCGCGATATAGGCCTTTTCCAGCAGCGAGAGCCGCTGCATCGTATCGGTGGAGAAGAACAGCGCGAAGATCAGCGCGGTCAAAGCCAAATAGATCGAGACCAGATAATACACCACCGCCTGGCTGTCACCCATGGCGCGCGGCAGCGCCAGCGCGCCGCCCGCCGCCCACACCGCGATCAGCCCCAGCAGCACGGCAAGGCTGCGGTGCAGCTTCAGCGGCGTGAAGCACAGAGCGAGCCCGGTCAGCCCGACCAGGCCCTCATAGGGCGCCGGCTCGATGAACACCACCGGGCTGAGCAATATGGCCAGCACGAAGAACGCATTGGCGATGCTGCGCGCACCGACGACGAGCGCGGCGTGGGGGCCGGCCTCCTCGAAGCCGGCGTGCGATGGAACGGACATGGACGCAGCAGGTCCCTTCGATTCGGCGAGCCTCAGCCCTTCCCCCGCGCCCGCGGCAGCACGAACTGCTCGATGGCGTGGGCCACGCCGTCCTCGTCATTGGCGGTGGTGACGAAATCGGCCTGCGCCTTCACCTCGGGCGCGGCATTGCCCATGGCGAGGCGCAGCCCCGCGACCCCGAACATCGGCAGATCGTTCTGCATGTCGCCGATCACCGCCACCTCGTCGAGCGGCACGCCGAAATGCCGGGCGAATTCGCGCACCGCATAGCCCTTGTCGGTGCCGGGCGGGGTGAGGTCGAGATATTTTGCCTGCGAGCGCTTCACCGCGGCGCCGCCGGACAGCATCGGCTGCAGCTCGGCCTCGCAGGCGGCCAGCATGGCGAAATCGGTCGAGGAGCCGACGATCTTGCCCGCCCGCGCGACATGGTCGCCGAAGTCGCTCACCACGATCGGCGCGAAGGCGACGGTGCGGGTCTCGCCCGGCACATAGACGTTGTCGGGGTCGGTGATGAACCATTCATTGTCGGCGAACACCCAGATCGAGGCGCCGCGCTGCTTCATCACCGCAATCCCGGTCTCCGCCGCTTCGCGCGCCACGAAGTGCTGCTCGACGATCGAGAAGTCGCCCCGCAGGATCGCGCCGCCATTGAAGCCGCCGAACAGATCGAGCCCCAGCGCGTCCACCATCAGCTTCATGCCGCGCGGCGGGCGGGCGGACACTGCCGCAAACGGCACGCCGGCCTCGCGCAGCCGACGCACCGCCGCAACGGTGCCGGGCGTGACCGCCTTCTGCTTGTCGACCAGCGTGCCGTCGACGTCGGAAACCATCAGGGAAATGCGCCCGGACGGCGTGTGATTCGTCAGATTCATGGTGCGCGGCTCCGTTCAAGCGACAGCCACTGAAAGCCGTCCTGCGCCAGCATAACATCGGCCATGGCCGGGCCGCTGCTGCCGGCGGAATAGAACTGCACCTCGTCCTCGCCCCCGGTCACCGCGTTGATGATCGGCTCCACCGCCTCCCAGCCGGCCTCGATGGTGTCGGCACGCTGGAACAGCGTCGGGTCGCCGCACAGGCAGTCATAGATCAGCGTCTCATAGCCGGTGGAGGGCGCCGCCTTGAAATAGTCGGTGTATTTGAAGTCCATCTCCACCTCGGAGAGCCGCACCTTGTGGCCCGGCACCTTGGCGGCGAAGCGCAGCGAGACGCCCTCGTCCGGCTGCACATGGATCACCAGCAGGTTCGGCTT
>JBGGNI010000107.1:0-15358 GCA_041287585.1 Xanthobacteraceae bacterium | reverse complement strand
CTTCGACGAGCCGGCAGTGCGCCATGTGCAGGTCGCCGAGATGGTGATCGAAAAGGCCAAGCGGCTGGTCGAGCACAAGCGCGATGTCGTCATCCTGCTGGATTCGATCACCCGGCTCGGCCGCGCCTACAACACCGTGGTACCGTCGTCCGGCAAGGTGCTGACCGGCGGCGTCGACGCCAACGCCCTGCAGCGGCCCAAGCGCTTCTTCGGCGCCGCCCGCAACATCGAAGAGGGTGGCTCGCTCACCATCATCGCCACCGCGCTGGTCGAGACCGGCTCGCGCATGGACGAGGTGATCTTCGAGGAGTTCAAGGGCACCGGCAATTCCGAGATCATTCTCGACCGCAAGGTGTCGGACAAGCGCGTCTTCCCGGCCATCGACATCACCCGCTCCGGTACCCGCAAGGAAGAGCTGCTGGTGCCGAACGACGTGCTCAAAAAAATGTACGTGCTGCGCCGCATCCTCAACCCCATGGGCACGGTGGACGCCATCGAGTTCCTGGTCGACAAGCTGCGCCACACCAAGACCAATGGCGAGTTCTTCGATTCCATGAACACCTGAGGGGAGCGCCCATGCCGGCGCGTCGGATCCTTGTCGTGGCGGCGCTGCTCCTCGCCGCCCCGTTGCCCGCATCGGCGGCGCTGGCCGACCATGAGCCGGCCGTCGGCGCGCTCTGGCTCGGCGTCATCGCGCTCACCGCGCTGAGCTGGGTGATGGCGTGCCGGCGCTGGTGGCTGCCGCTGCTGCTCTGGGTTCCGGTGACCTTGCTCGATGCCGGGCTGATCGCCCATTTCATCGACCCGGCCACCGGCTCCGCGGTGCGCGACGAACTGGGCGCGTTCTATCTGCTTCAAGCCGAATTGTGCGAGGCGCTGGTGGTGGTGGTGCCGCTGGCCATCGCCCATGGCCGGCTCGGTCGTCGCCTGGACAGTGCGTCGCGCCGGCTGCGGCGCTAATTGCAGCTTCAGCGTGCACTGAAGCGAACCTCGCCCCGAAAAAGCCGATCCCCACACTTGCCCACAGGCGGGCGTTTCGCCTGTGGAACGATGTTTCGTACCCGAAACCACGCTTGTGACTCCAGGCCCCGTTTGTGGCGCCCTGGCGCGATCCTGCCTTCAGGCCGTAGAGTTATCCACAGGCACGCCGGCGGCGATCGCGAGTTGCTCAGCGGTCGTCACCGGCAGCGAACAAACCGAGCCCACGCAGACAAAGGCCGCGTCGCCGGCGCTCGCCGCCGCCTTGGCTTTGGCCGGGTGCGCGGCGGGCAGCGCTGATGCGTCCGCCACCGGCAAGATCGCGGCATCGAGTATCGGCAGGCACGCGGCGGCTGCGCTCAGTGCCTGCGGGTTCGGCCCGGTGATGACGATCTCCGCCGCGTGCAGGCGGGTATCGAGCGCGTTCAGCAAGCCGGCATGGCTGTACAGCGCGGGCGCGGCGCGCGGCAGCAGCCCGTCGAACAGCGTATCGAGCCGGCTGCGATAGGCCTCATTGCCGGTGAGCGAGGCCAGGCGGGCGAGGTTGCGGGCGCCGAGCGCGTTCGGGTTGGTCACCGCGTCGTCCACCGTCGCGTCCGGCCGCAAGATCAGCCCCTCCGCATCGCGCGCGGTAAGGTAATAGCCGCCGGTCTCGTCGTGGGCGAAGTCGCGCTCCAGGGCGGCGGTCCAGCCCACGGCATAATCGAGATAGGCCGCCTCGCCGGTTGCCTGGTGCAGCGCCAGCGCCGCGCGCACCATGGCCACCGCGTCGGACGACAGGCCGGGAAAAATCAGCCGCCCGGCGCGCCAGCTATGGCCGAGCCGGTCGCCGCGCGTCATCGATTCGGCAATGAAACGGAACGCCCGTACCGCCGGCTCCAGCCAGTCCGGCCGCTCCAGGCGCTGCGCCGCGTCCGCCAATGCGGCGATCATCAGCCCGTTCCAGTCCGCCAGCACCTTGTCGTCGCGCCCCGGCGGGGTTCGCCGCTGGCGGGCGGCAAGCAGCTTGTGCCGCAGCGGGGCCAGCCGGATCTCGTTCTCCAGCGTGTCGGCCCCGGCATCGTTCAACCGATTCGGGATCGAAACGCCCTCCCAATTGCCGAACGGGGTGACGTCATAGGCGCGGGCGAACGTCTCGGCATCCGCCGGCCCGAGCACGGCGAGCAGGTCCTTCAGCGTCCAGACATAATAGGTGCCCTCATGGCCGTCCGAATCGGCATCCAAGCTGGCGGCGAAGGCGCCCTCGTCCGTCACCATCTCGCGCAACAGCCACTCGACGGTCTCCTCGGCGCGCACGCGGAACAGCGGCTCGCCGGTGCCGCTATAGGCCAGTGCCAGCAGCTCCAATATTTGCGCATTGTCGTAGAGCATCTTCTCGAAATGCGGCACCAGCCAGCGGTCGTCGACGCTGTAGCGCGAGAAGCCGCCACCGATATGGTCGTAGATGCCGCCGGCCGACATGCGCCGCAGCGCGTGCAGCACAGGCTCGCGGAACCGCTCCTTCCCGGTGCGCCGCCAAGCCCGCCACAGCAGTTCGAGATAGGGCGTGTTGGGGAACTTCGGCGCGCCCTGCAGCCCGCCATAGGCACGGTCCATAATGCCGAGAATGCGGCCCGCCACCTCGCCCAATTCGGCATCGCCCAGGCTTGCCGGACCGTTGGACGAAGGGCGGAGGCGGATTTTATGAAGCAGCGCGGTGCGGTTGGTGGCGATGCGGGCGTCGCCGCCGGCATAGGCGCCCGCCATGGTGCGCAGCACTTCGGTGAAGGCCGGCTGGCCGTAGCGTGCCACCTTTGGGAAATAGGTGCCGCCCCAGAATGGCGCGCCCTCGGAATCCAGAAACATCGTCATCGGCCAGCCGCCCTGCTGGCCCAGCGCCTGCAGCGCGGCCATATAGATCTGGTCGATGTCGGGCCGTTCTTCGCGGTCGACCTTGATGTTCACGAACAGCTCGTTCATCACCGCGGCAGTCTCGACGTCCTCGAAGCTTTCATGCGCCATCACATGGCACCAATGGCAGGCGGCATAGCCGATCGACAGCAGCACCGGCTTGCCGCTCTGCTGCGCCGCCGCCAGCGCCTCCGGCCCCCATGGCCACCAGTCCACCGGGTTGTCCTTGTGCTGGAGCAGATAGGGGCTGGTGGCGTCGGCAAGGCGATTGGGCACGGCAACTCTCCGGGGCGATGCGTCGGTTCACAATAGGGCGTCTGCGATGACGGGTCAGGCGCAAAGCGACACCATTGCCCCCGTGTCGCAAAGCGACACCATCGCCGCGGTGTCCAGCGGCACGGGGCGCGCCGGGGTGGCGGTGCTGCGCGTCAGCGGCGGGCATGCGGAGGCAGCGCTGCGCGCGCTCGCCGGCGGCGTGCCGGTGCCGCGGCGCGCCTCGCTGCGGCGTCTCCGCCATCCGCACACCGGCGAGGTGCTGGACCAGGGCCTGGTGCTGTGGTTCCCAGGTCCCGCCAGCGCCACCGGCGAAGACATGGCGGAATTCCATGTCCATGGCGGGCGCGCCGTGGTTGCCGCCTGCCTGACTGCGCTGCTCGACGTGCCCGGCGTGCGCGCGGCCGAGCCCGGCGAATTCACCCGCCGCGGCTTTCTCAACGGCCGCATGGACCTCACCGAAGTCGAGGGGCTGGCCGACCTGCTGTCCGCCGAGACCGAGGCCCAGCGCCGCCTCGCCCTCGCGCACGCCTTCGGCCATCTCGGGCGCCGGGTCGAGGCCTGGCGTAGCCGGCTGGTGCGCGCCATGGCGCTGATCGAGGCCGGCATCGACTTCGCGGAGGAAGACGACGTGCCCGCCGGCACCCGCGCGGTGGCGCGGGCCGAGCTCCTCGCCCTGCGCGGCGAACTCGATGCCGCGCTGGCGGACCGGCGCGGCGAGCTGGTGCGCGACGGCCTCGCCATCGTCATCGCCGGCCGGCCCAATGCCGGCAAGTCCTCGCTGCTCAACGCGCTGGCGGCGCGCGACATCGCAATCGTCTCCGACGAGCCCGGCACCACGCGCGACGCGCTGGAGGTCACCCTCGATCTTGCCGGGCTGAAGGTGGTTCTGGTCGACACCGCCGGGCTGCGCCGCGCCGCCGGGGCGGTGGAGGCCGAGGGCATCAAGCGCGCGCAGGCCCGCATCAGCACCGCCGGCCTGGTGCTCTGGGTGCATGATCTGTCGGACCCCCTGCCCGCCGCCGACCCCGCCCCGGAGCGCCCGGCCGGCGCGCCGCTGTGGCTGGCGCTCAACAAGGCGGACATCGCCGCCGCGCCCGCACGCACCCCGCTTTGGGCGGAAGCCGCCGTGCCGCTCTCGGCCCGAAGCGGCGCCGGCATCGAGGTGCTGCTGGCCGCTCTGGCGCGGTGGGCCGGCGCGCAGGCAGCCGACGGCGGCGAGCACCCGGCACTGGTGCGGGCGCGCCACCGCGCCGCCGCCGAGCAGGCGGCTTTACAGCTCGCCGCGCTTCTGGCGGGCTGGGACGCGTTGAGCGACGAACTGATCGCCGAAGAACTGCGCACGGCCGCGGCCGCGCTCGGGCGCATCACCGGGCGCATCGGCGTGGAGGATTTGCTGGACGTGGTGTTTCGCGAATTCTGCATCGGCAAATGAGCGGTTTCACGTGAAACAAGCGCGGCGACCCCGCCGCGGTTTCACGTGAATCATCGGCCGCGCTTGACCCGGCCGCCGAAAACGGATTTGCCAGTCGCGACAGAGCGCGAACGGACGGCAGATGGACGGCACGAATCTCTCCTTCGATGTGGCGGTGGTCGGCGGCGGCCATGCCGGCACGGAAGCGGCGGCGGCGGCGGCGCGCTGCGGCGCGCGCACCGTGCTGGTCACCCACCGGCGCGACACCATCGGTGCGATGTCCTGCAACCCGGCGATCGGCGGGCTCGGCAAGGGTCATCTGGTGCGCGAGGTCGACGCGCTGGACGGGCTGATGGGCCGGGTGGCGGATCGCGGCGGCATCCAGTTCCGCGTGCTCAACCGCCGCAAGGGCCCGGCGGTGCGCGGGCCACGGGCGCAGGCCGACCGGCGGCTCTATGCGGCGGCGATGCAGGCGGAAATCGATTCGCATCCGAACCTTTTCGTGCTGGAGGGCGAGGTCGACGATCTCGTGCTGGCGGACGGCCGCATTGCCGGGCTGACGCTGTCGGACGGCCGCACGGTGCGCACCGGCGCCGTGGTGCTCACCACCGGCACCTTCCTGCGCGGCCTGATCCACATCGGCGAGCGGCAGATGCCGGCCGGCCGCATGGGCGAGGCGCCGGCGCTGGGCCTCTCGGTGACGCTGGCCCGGCTCGGTCTTTCGCTCGGCCGGCTGAAGACCGGAACGCCGCCGCGGCTGGACGGGCGCACCATCGATTGGGCGGCGCTGGAGATGCAGCCCGGCGACGAGCCGCCGGAGCCGTTCTCCACCCTCACCACCGCCATCACCACGCCGCAGGTCTCATGCGGCATCACCCGCACCACGCCGGAAACCCACGCACTGATCCGAGCCAATATCGGCCGGTCCGCCATGTACTCCGGCAACATCTCCAGCATCGGCCCGCGCTATTGCCCGTCGATCGAGGACAAGATCGTCCGCTTCGGCGAGCGCGACGGCCACCAGGTGTTCCTGGAGCCGGAGGGGCTGGATGACCTGACCGTCTATCCCAACGGCATTTCCACATCGCTGCCGGAAGAGGTGCAGCGCGTCGTGGTGGCCAGCATTCCGGGGCTGGAGCGGGCGGTGATGCTGCGGCCGGGCTACGCCATCGAATACGATCATGTCGATCCGCGCGAGCTCGACCCCACCTTGGAGACGAAGCGCGTGCCCGGCCTGTTCCTCGCCGGGCAGATCAACGGCACCACGGGCTATGAGGAAGCCGCCGCGCAGGGCCTGGTCGCCGGCCTGAACGCGGCTCGCCGCGCCGGCGGCGCGGACGGCGTCACCTTCGACCGATCGCAGGCCTATATCGGCGTGATGATCGACGATCTGGTGACCCGCGGTGTCGCCGAGCCCTACCGCATGTTCACCTCGCGCGCCGAATATCGCCTGTCATTGCGTGCCGACAATGCCGACCAGCGCCTCACCGAGCGCGGCGTCGCGCTCGGCCTGGTCGGCGCCGAGCGGGCCCGGCACTTCGCGGCCAAGGCCGGGAGCCTGCTGCATTGGCGGGCCTGGGCGCGCAGCGTGTCGATCACGCCGGATCAGGGCGATCGATACGGACTCGTTTTGAATCGCGACGGCCAGCGTCGTACCGCCTATGACCTGCTGTCCTATCCGACCATCGCCTGGGCCGACATCGCCCGCATCTGGCCGGAAGCGGCCGATGCGGCGCCGTCCATTGCCGAGCAGGTGGAAACGGACGCCCGCTATGCGGTCTATCTGGACCGCCAGCAGGCCGATATCGCCGCCTTCCGCCGCGACGAGCAGGCCGCGCTGCCGGAGGGTCTGGGTTATGGCGCCATGGCCGGATTGTCGAACGAGATCAAGGCCAAGCTCGATTCGATTCGGCCCCGTACCATTGGCCAGGCCAGCCGGATCGAAGGCATGACGCCTGCGGCACTCACTTTGATCGCGGCTCACGCGCGCAAGGCGCGCGGCTGACCAGCGGACTCCTTGGGGATGACGCCCGCCCCACCCCGAAAATGCTATGAAACGGCATGAGCGATTCGGATCGTACCGCAGCCTTGGCCCTTACCCCTGTTTCACGTGAAACAGCGGCGAGGCTCGATATCATCGTCGAGCTGCTGCTGAAATGGCAGCGCACCATCAACCTGGTCGCTCCTGGCACGCTACCGAAGCTGTGGACCCGCCATATCGCCGATTCGCTTCAGCTTCTACCGTTGGCCGGCGCGGCGCGGCGGTGGGTGGATCTCGGCAGCGGCGGCGGGTTTCCGGGGCTTGTCGTCGCCGCGGCCCTCGCCGACGAGCCGGACGCCGACCTCACCTTGATCGAGAGCGACAGCCGCAAGGCGGCCTTTCTGCGCGAGGCGGCGCGGGTGGCGGAACTGCCGGTCACTGTGCTGCCGTCGCGCATCGAGCAGGTGGCCGAGAAGATCGCCGCCGGGGTGGAGATCGTCTCGGCGCGGGCGCTGGCACCGCTGCCGAAGCTGCTGGAGCTGGCGTCGCCGTTCTTGGCGCAGGGCGCCGTCGGCTTGTTTCTCAAGGGACAAGATGTTGATAACGAATTGACCGATTCATCTAAATATTGGAACATCGAGGCCTCGATCGAGAAAAGTCGCACCGAGGGCGGCGGGCATGTGCTGGTGGTTCGCCGCGCCGTGTTGAAGGCGCAAGGGCGCGCCGGCTGATTTCGCGAGTCCGGGTGGCAGACATGACCATGCAGAACTCATCGACCCCGCCGTCCGAGGCGCTCGCAGCGCCGCGCGTGCTGGCGCTGGCGAACCAGAAGGGCGGCGTCGGCAAGACCACGACGGCGATCAATCTCGGCACTGCGCTGGCGGCCGTCGGCGAGCGGGTGCTGATCGTTGATCTCGACCCGCAGGGCAATGCCTCCACCGGCTTCGGCATCGACCAGCGCAGCCGAAAGGTCTCCACCTACGACGTGCTCACCGGCACGGCGACGCTGCGCCAGGCAGTGCTGGAAACCGCGGTGCCGCGCCTGCACATTGCGCCGTCCACCATGGACCTATCCGGCCTGGAGCTGGAGATCGCCGCGTCGCGAGATCGGCCGTTCCGGCTGCGTAACGCGATCCGGGTTCTCAACCTGCCCGAGTCTTCGGGTGGAGATTCGATTCAAGAGCGTAACGATCTGTCGAACGGCGCGGAGCCGGCGGCGGCCTATGATTATGTGCTGATCGACTGCCCGCCTTCGCTCAACCTCATCACCATCAATGCCATGGCCGCCGCCAACGCCATTCTGGTGCCGCTGCAATGCGAGTTCTTCGCGCTGGAAGGATTGTCGCAATTGCTGAAGACGGTGGAGCAGGTGAAGACCGCGCTCAATCCCGGCCTCACCATCCACGGTGTGGTGCTCACCATGTACGACGCCCGCAACAACCTGTCGAACCAGGTGGTGGCGGACGTTCGGCAGTTCATGGGCGCCAAGGTCTACGACACCATCATTCCGCGCAATGTGCGGGTGTCCGAGGCGCCGTCCTACGGCAAGCCGGTGCTGCTGTACGATCTCAAATGCGTCGGCTCGCAGGCCTATGTTCGTCTCGCATCCGAAATAATCCAGCGCGAACGCGCGCTGCGGGCAGCCTGAGGGAGATGCGTCATGGCGATGGCGGATGATGCCGGACGGTCCCGGCTGGGGCGCGGGCTTGCCGCGCTGATCGGCGAATCCAACGGAGAAGCCGCCGGCCGGCTCGGCTCCGGCTCGCGGCGGGTGCCGGTGGCGATGCTGCGGCCGAACCCGCGCAATCCGCGCCAGAGCTTCGGCGCCGACGAACTGGCCGAACTCGCCGCCTCGGTGCGCGAGCGCGGCATCATTCAGCCCATCGTGGTGCGTACGGCGCCTGGCGCGACGGAAGCGTTCGAGATCGTCGCCGGCGAGCGGCGCTGGCGGGCCGCCCAGCAGGCCGGCCTGCACGAGGTGCCGGTGGTGATCGTCGAGGTCGACGACCGTGCGGCGCTCGAGATCGCCATCATCGAGAACGTCCAGCGTGCCGATCTCAACGCGCTGGAAGAGGCGATGGGCTATCAGGCGCTGGCCGACCAGTTCGGTTACGGCCAGCACGATGTCGCCCGCATCATCGGCAAGAGCCGCAGCCACGTCGCCAATACGCTGCGCCTGCTCAAATTGCCGGATTCGGTGAAGGCCTATCTCGCCGATGGCCGCCTCTCCGCCGGCCATGCCCGCGCGCTGGTGACGCAGGACGACCCGGAGGCCATCGCCCACGCCATCGTCGAGCGCGGCCTCAATGTGCGGGCGGTGGAGGCGCTGGCGCAGGAGCAGGCCGAGGCCAAGGCCCGCGCCGCCGGCCGTCCGCCCCGCCGCCCCCGCCCGGAGCCCGACGCCGATACCCGCGCGCTGGAGCGCCGCCTGTCGGACGCGCTGGGGCTGGCGGTCACCCTGCGCCATGAGGGCGAGCAGGGCGAACTGCGCATCCGCTATGCCTCGCTCGACCAGCTCGACGACGTCTGCCGTCGCCTGGTGGCGGGTTAAGAGACGGTTCAGAAAGCACATTTCGGAAGTCGTGCAGCGGGGGCGCGTGCTTCGAGGGCGGCCTGCGGCCGCCACCTCAGCATGACGAACATTTTGTAAAACAATAAGTTACGTCATCCTGAGGTGACCGAGCGCAGCTCGGGCCTCGAAGGACGCACACGGCTGATACCGCCTACCGGCAGCGTCCAAACCGTCTTTAATTCCGCCGCGCCGCCGCGGCGAGCTGGAACAGCGCGCGCTCGGCGATGGCGGGGCCGAGCACGGTGTTACGGCGGGCCGCCAGCAAAGCGTCGTCCAGCGGCAGCAGCGCCGCGATCAGGCGCGGCGCGGTCCACAGCCGCAGCGCCGCGGCGATCTTCGGCCGCCGGCTGAAATGCAGCGGCGGCCGGGCGCCCTCGACGGCGCGGTCCGGCGGCGTGCCGGCCTCCACTGTCAGCCGCAGGCCGTGCAGCATCTGCAGCGCCCGGCCCACCGCGCCCAGCAGCACGTCCGGCCGCACGCCGTCCGCCAGCGCCTTGGCGAACGCCGCCCCGGCCTCCTCGCCGGCGCCGGTCAGCGCCGCGTCGGCCACCTCGTCCATGGTCAGCGCCGATGCGTCGCCGACGATGGCGCGCACATGGTCGGTGGTCACAGTCCGCTCGCCGCGCGCATAGAGAACCAGCTTGGCGATCTCCGAGCGCGAGGCCAGCCGGTCGCCGCCGATCAGGCCGAGCAATTCGGCGCGGGCGTCGCGCTCCAGCGTCAGGCCGGCCTCCGCCATCATGGTATCGACCAGGCGGGCGAGGTCGCGCTCGGTGTCGGCATAGCAGGCAATGGCGAGCGCGCGCGGCGAGGCCTCGCACAGCGTGCGCAGCGGCGCGCCGCGTTTCAGATCGCCGGCCTCGATCACCACCAGTGCGTCGGCCGGTGCAGCCGCCAGCAGCGCGTCCACCGCCGGGGCGAAGTTCTTGGCGCCGCCGCGCACCGACACCACCCGCCGGCCGCCGAACATCGAGATGGTGCCGGCCTCGTCGATCAGCCGTCCGGGATCGGCGGCCAGCTCGTCGCCCTCCAGCCGCACCGTGCCGAACGGGTCGTCGCCCTCGCTCCGGGCGCGCGCCAAGGCGAAGCGTGCGCGCTCGCGCACCAGCCCGGCATCGGGGCCGAACAGCAGGATCACCAGGCGGCCCGCATCGAGCCGGGCCAGCGCCGCTTCGGCCTCATTGGGCCGCACGGCGACCATGGCTCAGCTCTTCGGCGCGCGGGAGAACAGGAAGGAGGCGATCTGGCCGCGAATCTGCTGCGCCGCCAGCTTGGAGGAGCGGTTCTGCGCGTCGCGAATGGCGCGCTGCCGGGCGAAGCGCTGGTAGCCGCTGTCGACCGAGGCCTTGCCGAAGGCGGTGCCCTGCTGGATCGGCTTCTTGTCCTTGGGCGGCACGGTCACCGGCGGCGCGCCGGGCTTGTCGTCGGCCTCGAACAATTGCCAGCCGACGTCGACCGTCACCAGTTCGACCTCCGGCAGGCCGGAGACCGGGTCGATAATGGCGGCGGCGGTGTTGTCCGCCACCTTCAGAAACAGCCGGTAGGGCGCCCCCACCGGGTTTCCGGCGCCGCCGGTCAGCTCGAAGATCAGGTCGTTGCGCACCTCATTGCCAAGGCGGCCTTCGACGAACACCACCTCGATGTCGCCCATGCGCTCGCGCAGGCCGGGTCCGCCGCCGGGCGTCGTCTCGGCGTACATGGGCTGGAAGCAGCCGGCGAGACCGCCGGCGAGCAGCGCGACGGAGCCGAGGCGAACGAACAGGCGGCGATCAGGCAACGACATTCACGATCCTCTGCGGAACCACGATGATACGCTTCGGCGCCCGTCCGTCGAGTGCCTTCACCACCGCATCGAGCGCCAGCACCGCGCGCTCCACCTCGGCGGGGCTTGCCGCCGCCGGCACGGTGATGTCGGCCCGGCGCTTGCCGTTGATCTGAATCGGCAGCGTAACGGTGTCGTCCACCAGCAGCGCCGGCTCCACCTCCGGCCAGGGCGCCTGCGTCGCCAGGCCGGCCTCGCCCAGCACGGTCCAGCATTCCTCGGCCAGATGCGGCGCCATCGGCGCCACCACCCGCACCAGGAAGCTTGCCGCCTCGCGCAGCGCGAAGGCGACATCGGCCGGCACCGGCCCCTTGCGTGCCGCCACGATGGCGTCGTTGAGCAGATTGGTGAAACTGTGCACGCGGGCGACCGCCACATTGAAGCGCAGCCGCTCGATGTCCTCTTCCACCTGCGCCGCCAGCTTGTGGGCGGCGCGGCGCAAGGCGGTCGATTCGGCTCCGAAAGCATCCGGCCGGGCCACCGGCTCCCCGGCCAGGGCCAGGCAATCGCCGACCAGCCGCCAGATGCGCTGCACGAAGCGCCAGGCGCCTTCGATGCCGGCCTGGGTCCATTCGCTGTCGCGCTCGGGCGGGGTGTCGGAGAGCATGAACCAGCGGGCGCAGTCGACGCCATAGCCCTCCGCCACCGCCTCCGGCGGCACCACATTGCGCTTGGACTTCGACATCTTCTCCGGTGCGCCCACCGTCACCGGCTCTTCAGTCCCGATGCGCACCGCGGTGCCGTCCGCGCGCTTCTCCACCTCTTCCGGGAACAGCCAGCGGCCGGCGGCGTCGCGATAGGTCTCGTGGACGATCATGCCCTGGGTGAACAGCCCGGCGAACGGCTCCTCCACCGACAGCCGCCCCAGCTTCTTCAGGGTGCGGGTGAAGAAGCGGGCATAGAGCAGATGCAGGATGGCGTGCTCCACCCCGCCGATGTACTGGTCCACCGGCAGCCAGTGGCTTGCGGCCGCGCTGTCCAGCGGCACGGCGCCGGGCTCGGCGGCGAAACGGGCGAAATACCAGGACGAATCGACGAAGGTGTCCATGGTGTCGGTCTCGCGCCGCGCCGGCCCGCCACAGGCCGGGCAGGCGACGTGCGCCCAGGTCGGGTGCCGGTCCAGCGGGTTGCCCGGCTGGTCGAAGCTCACATCCTCCGGCAGCCGCACCGGCAGCTCGGCCTCCGGCACCGGCACCGGGCCGCAGGCGGTGCAATGGATGATCGGGATCGGGCAGCCCCAATAGCGCTGGCGCGAAATTCCCCAGTCGCGCAGCCGGAAATTCACCGCCCGCTCGCCCACCGGCGCCCCGCCCAGCGTCTCGCCTTCCAGCCGCACGGCGACGGCTTCCTTGGCGTCGGGAATGGCGAGCCCGTCGAGGAAGCCGGACTGATAGAGCGTGCCGTCCTCGACATAGGCGATGGCGTCGATCGCGAAGGCGGCCGGGTCGGCGCCCGGCGGCAGCACCACGGGGGTGACCGGCAGGGCGTATTTGCGGGCGAAGTCGAGGTCGCGCTGGTCGTGCGCCGGGCAGCCGAAAATGGCGCCGGTGCCGTACTCCATCAGCACGAAATTGGCGACATAGACCGGCAGCGGGTCGCCGCCCAGCGGGTGGCGCACCTTCAGGCCGGTGTCGAAGCCCATCTTCTCCTGGGTCTCGATCTCGGCGGTGGAGGTGCCGCCGCGCCGGCAGTCCTCGACGAACGCCGCCAAGGCCGGGTCGTCGGCGGCCAGCGCCTCGGTCAAGGGGTGGCCGGGCGACAGAGCGAGGAAAGAGGCGCCGAACAGCGTGTCCGGCCGCGTGGTGTAGACCTTGATCTCGCTCAGCGGCGCCGGGCCCTGCACGGCGAAGCGCACATGCAGCCCCTCGGAGCGGCCGATCCAGTTGCGCTGCATCAGCCGCACCTTGTCCGGCCAGCGCTCCAGCGTGTCGAGCCCGTCCAGCAGTTCCTGCGCGGCGTCGGAGATGCGGAAGAACCACTGCGCCAGCTTGCGCCGCTCGACCACGGCGCCGGAGCGCCAGCCGCGGCCGTCGATCACCTGCTCATTGGCCAGCACGGTGTGGTCGACCGGGTCCCAGTTCACCTCGCTCTCGCGGCGATAGGCGATGCCGGCCTTGAGGAAGGCGAGGAAGATGCGCTGCTGCTCGCCATAATAGGACGGGTCGCAGGTGGCGATCTCGCGGCTCCAGTCCAGCGACAGGCCGAGCAGCTTGAGCTGCCCGCGCATGGTGTCGATGTTCTCGTAGGTCCAGATGCCGGGGTGGGAATTGCGCTCGATGGCGGCGTTCTCGGCCGGCAGCCCGAAGGCGTCCCAGCCCATTGGGTGCAGCACGTTGAAGCCCTTCATGCGCTTGAAGCGCGCCACCACGTCGCCCATCACATAATTGCGGCCGTGGCCGATATGGATGCGCCCGGACGGGTAGGGAAACATCTCCAGCACATAGTATTTCGGGCGCGGATCGTCGTTGCGGGTGCGGAAGATGCCGCGTTCGTCCCAGATCCGCTGCCAGCGGGGTTCCGCCTCGCGGGCATTGTAGCGCTCGGTGCTCATCGTATGTCTTGATGCCGCCTGTGAAATCGCGCGGGACTAGGACACGAACCCGCCGTCCGGGTCAACCTTGTGCCGGGTCGGCGACGGCGTCGTAGCCGGCGGCGGTGAAGGCGAGCAGGCAGAAGCCGTTGCCGAACGGGTCGGCCAGCCCGGCGATGCTGCCCCAGCTCTCATGGCGCAGCGGCGCTTCCAGCACGGCCCCGGCCGCCAGCGCGCGGGACAGCGCCGCCGCGACATCCTCCACCACGATATCGAGATGGATCGGCGTCCAGTGCCGTCCATAGTCGCGCACCAGCCCGCGGCCCGGTACCGCCGGCGAGCCGGCCGGCTTGGCGAGCAGGTAGAGCGGCGCGTCCAGCCCGAACAGCTCGATGCCGCCGGTGCCGAAGCGGCGGCCCTCGGTCAGGCCGAAGGCGGCGACGTAAAACGCCCGCGCCGGCTCCAGCTCCGGCACGTCGATATTGACAAGCAGGCGCACGGCTCACACTCCCTGAGACGGACTTTGCCGAGGTAAATTTTCCGGGACGAACAAAGCATGGATGCCGCCGAACGTCTCGCTGAAGTGCGTACCCGCCTCGCCGGGGCTTGCCGCGCGGCCGGACGCGCGCCGGAGGCGGCGCATCTGGTGGCGGTGTCGAAGACCTTCGAGGCCGAGGCGATCCGGCCGGTGCTGGCGGCCGGCCAGCGCCGCTTCGGCGAGAACCGGGTGCAGGAGGCGAAGGCCAAGTGGCCGGAGCTGAAGGCGGAGTTTGCGGACGTCGAGCTGCACCTCATCGGGCCGCTGCAGTCCAACAAGGTGCGCGAGGCGCTCGCTTTGTTCGACGTCATCCACACGCTGGACCGACCCTCGCTGGCCGAGGCGCTGGCGAAGGAGATCAGCCGGGCCGGCGGTCCGGGCCCGCGGCTGCTGGTGCAGGTCAATACCGGCGAGGAACCGCAAAAGGCCGGCATCGCGCCGCAGGACACCGACGCCTTCCTCAGCCGTTGCCGCGCGCAGTACGGCCTGACCATCGAGGGGCTGATGTGCATCCCCCCCGCCGATGAGGCCCCGGCGCCGCATTTCGCCTTGCTCGCCAGCATCGCCCGGCGCAACGGGCTGTCGACGCTGTCCATGGGCATGAGCGGCGACTTCGAAATCGCGGCGGGGTTTGGTGCCCGCTATGTGCGGGTCGGCAGCGCGATTTTCGGGGAGCGGGATTAAACGCGCTGCTACATCCCCCAGCGAAGCCCCGCCGTGTGCACCGGGGCGTCCCAGTGGCGGGCGATCTCCTCGTCGAGCAGCGTCACGGTGATCGAGCAGCCGGCCATGTCGAGTGAGGTCACGTAGTTGCCGACCAGTGCGCGGGCGACGGTGAGCCCCTGACGCTCGAGCAGGCCTCTAGCGGCGTTGTAGACGAGGTAGAGCTCCATTGCCGGCGTGGCGCCGAAGCCGTTGACGAAGAGGAGCGCTTCGCCCGAGGAGGCGCCGAGGTCGCCGAGGATTGCGGTCACCATCTCTTCAGCGATGCGGTCGGCCGGTTGCAGGTCGACGCGCCGGCGGCCGGGCTCGCCGTGGATGCCGACGCCCATCTCCATCTCGTCATCGCCGATCGAGAAGGTGGGGTTGCCGGCGGCCGGCACGGTGCAACTCGTCAGCGCGACGCCAATCGAACGCGTGCGGCTGTTCACTTTGTCGCCGAGCGCCTTCAGCGCCTGAAGGCCGAGACCGGTCTCCGCCGCCGCACCGACCACCTTCTCCACCACGAGGGTGCCGGCGACGCCGCGCCGGCCGGTCGTGTAAAGCGAATCCTCGACCGCGACGTCGTCGTTGGTGGTGACCGTCATCACCTGGCTGCCGGCGTCGGACAGCATTTCCGCCGCCATGTCGAAATTCATGA
>JBGGNI010000106.1:0-10014 GCA_041287585.1 Xanthobacteraceae bacterium | reverse complement strand
CGTGGCGGCGAAGGCGATCGACCGGAAGGAAGGGGCGGCCGGGTGGTCGCCCAGGCTGGAGCGTGTTTCGCTCTATGAGGAGCGGCGCGCGGAGAACCGCGAGCGCATCCTGCGCCGGCCGGAAATCGTGCTCGACCTCGTGACGCGCGAGATGAGCGTCTTCACTGAGCGCGACATCGCCAAGGTGCTGCATCGCTATGTCGATGATGCCGGTACCTTCCGGCAGCTCCATGCGCGCATCCTTCAGAGCCCGGACGTGCTGCGGCTGGAAGGTGAACGCATCGGCTTCGCAAGCGGTGTACGTGAGCCCGCTCGGTACACGACGCGCGAGATGATCCGGCTCGAAGCCGAGATGGCCAATCGCGCCATGTGGCTCGCCGCGCGATCCTCGCATGGCGTTCGCGAGACGGTGCTCGAGGCGGTGTTCCAGCGTCATGCCCGGCTCTCGGAAGAACAGCGCGTGGCGATAGCCCATGTCGCCGGCGACGGACGGCTGGCCGCTGTCGTCGGCCGCGCCGGCGCCGGCAAGACCACGATGATGAAGGCCGCACGGGAAGTCTGGGAAGCGGCCGGTTATCGCGTGGTCGGCGCCGCGCTTGCCGGCAAGGCGGCCGAGGGTCTGGAGAAGGATGCCGGCATATCCTCCCGCACGCTTGCGTCATGGGAACTGGCGTGGAGCAAGGGACGCGAGTCGCTCGACAACAAGACTGTATTCGTGCTCGACGAAGCCGGCATGGTGTCGTCGCGACAGATGGCGCTCTTCGTCGAGACCGTGGTGAAGGCTGGTGCCAAGCTGGTGCTCGTCGGTGATCCCGATCAGCTTCAGCCGATCGAGGCGGGCGCTGCCTTCCGCGCCATCGCCGACCGCACCGGATATGCCGAACTCGAGACGATCTATCGCCAGCGCGAACAATGGATGCGCGAGGCCTCGCTCTATCTCGCGCGCGGGAATGTCGCCGCAGCGCTGAAGAGCTACGAGGCGAATGGCAAGCTCGAGCCCCGAACGTTCAAGTCCGATGCCCTCAAGGCGCTGATCGAGGACTGGAACCGTGATTACGATCCGGGGAAATCGACTCTGATCCTCGCCCATCTCCGGCGCGACGTGCGTGCGCTCAACGACATGGCGCGGGTGAAGCTGATCGAGCGCGGCATCGTGGAGGAGGGCCATGCCTTCCGTACCGAGGACGGACATCGCTGCTTCGCTGCCGGCGACCAGATCGTATTCCTCAAGAACGACGCGGCACTCGGCGTAAAGAACGGCATGATCGCCCATGTCGTCGAGGCGCGGCCGGGCTGGTTCAAGGCCATGGTCGGCGAAGGCGAATACCGTCGAAGCATTGAAGTCGACCAGTGCTTCTACGCCCATGTCGACCATGGCTATGCGACCACCATTCATAAATCGCAGGGCGCGACGGTCGACCGGGTCAAGGTGCTTGCCACGCTCTCGCTCGACCGACATCTCTCCTATGTGGCGCTGACCCGCCATCGCGAGGATGTTGGCCTCTACTATGGAGCACTCTCCTTCCGGAAGGCCGGCGGCCTGACGCAGATCCTGTCGCAGCATCGGGGCAAGGAAACCACGCTCGACTATGAGCGCGCCGGTTCCTATCGCGCCGCACTGCGCTTCGCCGAGACGCGTGGTCTGCACCTCGTTCGTGTTGCCCGCATGCTCGTCACTGAGCGGCTGCGTTGGACCATCCGGCAGAAGGACAAGCTCACCGATCTTGGCGCACGGCTCCTCGCTTTGGGTGCAAGGCTCGGGCTCGGCGCGCCGTCGAAACAGACCATCCCGGAAACGCAGAAGGAGGCCAGACCCATGGTCGCGGGCATCACCGCATTCGCCAGATCGATCGACAAGGCTGTCGAGGACAAGCTCGCCGCCGATCCTGCGCTGAGGAAGCAGTGGGAAGAAGTCTCGACGCGATTCCGCTTCGTCTTCGCCGACCCGGAATCCGCGTTCCGCAAGTTCGATGTTGACAGCATGCTGAAGAGTGCCGACGCGGCGAGAACAACGCTGTCGAAGATCGCCAGTCAGCCCGAAAGCTTCGGCGCCCTGAAGGGCCGTAGTGGCCTTCTCGCCAGCCGCGTCGACAAGGAGCACCGCCAGCGCGCCACGCTGAACGTGCCGGCGCTCGCCCGCGATCTGGAACGGTATCTCACCCTGCGTGCCGAGGCCGAGCGTAAGCACGAGACCGAGGAACGCGCGGCACGCATGAAGGTCGCCGTCGATATCCCGTCACTGTCGCCGGCGGCGAAAAACGTGCTCGAGCGTGTGCGCGACGCGATCGACCGCAACAACCTGCCCGCGGCGCTGGCCTTCTCCCTCGAGGACAAGATGGTCAAGGTCGAGCTCGAAGGGTTCGCCCGGGCCGTCTCCGAGCGGTTCGGCGAGCGGTCCATGCTGGCCAATGGCGCGAAGACGCCGGACGGGCCCACCTTCGAGAAACTCGCTGCCGGCATGAATGCCGGTCAACGCGATGAACTCAAGGCCGCCTGGCCGACGATACGCGCGGCACAGCAGCTCGCCGCCCAGCAGCGCACCGCGGAAGGGCTGAAGCAGGCCGAGGCGATGCGCCAGTCGCAGCGGCAGGGATTGTCGCTCAAATGAAGACGGGTACGGCGGCCGGAGCCGGAATGGCGACCGGAAGGAAAGTAGGTGCAGCGCGGCGGCGGGGGCTCGCGATCCTGGTCGGCGGCGGGGTTGTGATGGCGGTGATCGCCGTCCCGGGTTGGTTCGGTGGATTGCGTATCAACCTGACTCCGAGCGAGCCGCTCGGGCTGTGGCGGATCGTGCCGCTCGATCGCCGCCTCGCCATCGGGGATCTCGTTTTCATCTGTGCGCCGCCGGGGCCGGTCTCGGCCTTCGGCCTCGATCGTGGATATCTCCGGCGGGGCTCATGCCCGGGCGGCGCCGCGCCGCTCATCAAGACCGTCGCGGCGCTCGCCGGCAGCCGCATCGAGGTCGGCGCCGGCGTGGCTATCGATGGAACCGCCCTGCCCCGCTCCAAACTGATCATACGCGACGGCGCCGGGCGCGCACTCACCCCCTGGATCGGCGGCATCGTTCCGGCTGGCCAGATCTTCGTTCATTCCCCTTTCGCAGGTTCCTATGACTCCCGCTATTTCGGGCCGATCCCCGATGCCGGCCTTCTCGGCCTGGCGTGGCCGATCCTCACCGCTCATCCCTGATCGTTGGCGCCCTGCCCTGCTCGTCATCGCGGCTGTCGCCGTCGGCTGGATCGGATGGTCCGGGCATGTCCTGACGTTGCCGCTCGCCATGCTGTTCCCGGCGCTTTGGGCGTGGGCCCCGAACCGGGTCACAGCGGCGGCGGTCTCGATGGGGTATTTCCTCAGCAGCTCGCGAGGTCTGCCGCAGGGCGTTTCTGCCTTCTATGCCGCCGATATCTGGCCCGGACTTGGGCTATGGATCGGCGCGTCGTGTCTGTTTGTCGGGGTTCACGCTGCGCTATGGGTGAGACAACCGGGATGGACACGCGCGCTTCGTTATCTGCTGGCTGCTGTCCTGATGGCGTTTCCGCCGTTTGGGATCACGGGGTGGGCGCATCCTGTGACGGCTGCTGGCGTACTCTTCCCCGGCTGGGGCTGGTGGGGGCTCACGGTTACGGTTGTGATGCTGCTCATCATGACGACGCGTGCCTGGCCGGTCATGATGTTGATCCTCGCTGGGCTATGGCTGTGGTCGGCAACGAGCCGGACTGAGCCGGCACCGCCCGTGGGGTGGAGGGGCGTCGACCTCTCTCTCGGGCGAAGTCTTGGCCGCGAGCGATCGCTTGCCTATCAGGACATGCTCATCGCCTTGGTGCGTGAGCGGGCCGCAAGCGGTGCCCGCGTCGTGATCCTGCCGGAAAGTGCGCTCGGGTTCTGGACCCCGACCCTCGAAGGCCTCTGGATCCACGCGTTGCGTGACCATGACGTTACACTCCTCGCCGGTGCGGCGGTGCTCGACCGGCATGGCTACGACAATGTGATGGTGGCAATTTCCTCCGGCAAGACGAGCATTGCATACCGCGAGCGAATGCCCGTACCCGTTTCCATGTGGCAGCCCTGGACGACATGGACCGGAGCGGGTGGTGGTGCCCGGGCCCACTTCTTTGCCAACCCCGTTGCCGAACTCGATGACGTTCGGATCGCGCCGGTCATCTGCTACGAACAGCTCATCGTCTGGCCCATTCTTCAATCGATGTGGTTCGGCGCAGAGACGATCGTCGCGGCCGGCAATGGCTGGTGGACGGAAGGGTCCTCGATCGTCGACATCCAGAAGGCGAGCGTGACCGCATGGGCGCGGCTATTCGCCGTTCCCCTGGTGATGTCGTTCAACACCTGAAGCAAGGAGAGACGGGAATGGTCGATGCCGCCCTCCGAAGGCAGAGGTCGCAAGTTCGAATCGTGCCGGGGGCGCCACTTCGGTACAAAACTGCGAACGCCGTTCGCCGCCGCTCCTACGCTTGATGCGGCAGCCAACGTGCGCAGAAGGTCCGATTTATTTCCCATGAGCCGAATCTCTGACTTGCTCACCACCTCGACGCGTTGAGCGAGCGCGCGAAGATGGTCGCGGTGATACTCGCCGGTCTCGGTGCGCAGCTTTGCGCGGGCGACCTCGGAGAAGTGCTTCAGGCTCTCGACGGTAACTTTCGGGCCAGTCCTCTCCACAGCCGCTTGCGCGCGCTCGGCGTCGGCCTGGGCCTGGTCGCGAATCGCGGTCAGCTCGGCGATGCGGTCCTTCAATGAGAGATCGGCCATGTTGATGAGGCCGTTTTCGATCGCCTCATAAAGGCGCTTCAGCTTAGCCTCGGACTCCGTCGCCCGCTTGTTGAGCTCGGTGATGTGGTTGCGCCGCCGCTCGACCCATTCCTCGCGCCGATCAAGAAGCTGTTCCAGAAGGACGGAAAGGCGTTCGGGGTCGAGGATGCGCCGTTCCAGATGATCGATGACGGCGCGGTCAAGCCGGTCCATACGGACCGCAAGACCCTTGCAGCCGGTTTTGCCCATGCGCGCTGTCGTCGAACAGGCGTAGTAGCGATACATGCCGCCGGAACTGCCCTTGCCGGTCCGGAGCGTCATGGCGCCACCGCAGCTGGCGCAGAAGCAGATGCCAGTCAGAAGCGTCGGGCCGCTCACCTCGCGTGGCGGCGTCCATTGCGGGCTTCGCGCCCTGAGGTTCGCTTGCACGGCGCGGAACTCAGCCTCGGTGATGATCGAAGGGACCTGGGCAATCGCGTGCTCGGCTTCCGGTTTGGGGGCTCGGGTCTTGTGGTCCCGCGTGTTGAACCGATGCTCCCCGATATAGGTGGTTCGGGTCAGGATCTGATGGACGGAAGCGATCCCCCAGCGCCCGCCATCGCGGGTGCGGATGTTGCGCTCATTGAGGTAAGCGGTGATCGATTTGATCCCCATCGGGCTGCCGTTGCGCTGCGGATCACCCGTCAGGGCCAGCCTGTAGATTAGCCGGACCGTGTCGGCATGGATCGGATCGATCTCCAGCTTCTTCTTGACCTTGGAGCCGCGCTGGCCGGCAATCACGATGCGGTAGCCGATGGGAGGGCGTGAGCCGTTCCAATAGCCCTGACGGGCATTCTCCTTCATCGCCCGCAGGGTGTGCTTCGCATTTTCCTTCGACTGGTACTCGTCAAACAGCGTCATGATCTGGCGCATCATGACGCTCATGGGATCGTCGCCGAGGTCCTGGGTGATGGAGATCAGCCGCACGCCGTTCTTCGCGAGCTTGCGGACATAAAACTCGAACTGGAACTGATCGCGGAAGAAGCGCGAGAAGCTGTGAACGATGATGACGCCGAAGGGTGCGGGCCTCGTCAGGGCGGCATCGATCATCGCCTGAAAGGCGGGACGCCGATCATCGGTAGCGGTATTGCCGGGCTCAACGAACTCCGCGACCCGCTCCCAACCCTTCGCTTGGCAGTAATTTTCGATCTGCCGGCGCTGATCGGGAATGGAGAGATCGCTATCAGCCTGTCGCCCGGTTGAGACGCGGAGATAGAGAGCGGCTCGCTCCGCGACGCCGGTTGTAGCTCCTACATTCCGCTCCGCTGCATGTCTGGCCACGTCCGGCGTCTCCTCTCACGGAAGAGGGCCGAACAGCTCGTCGAGCACCTCTGCGAAGTGGGCTTCGATGACCCGCAGCTCGACTTCCGTTATCGGCAGCACCTGGGGCCAGTCATCGGTCACGCGGATTCTAGCACGGTCAGATTCGATGGGGCGCGGATTATCAGAAGGCCCCGGCGTCTCTCTCGCATAGGCGTAAAGGTCCACCGGCAATGTGCCGTGGGGCGCACGCACGCGGGAACATCGATTTCGGAGCATACGGCATTTGGACATTTCGCCAGTCTGGATGGCTGACGGGCTTCACGAAATAGCCGTTACGCACGCCGCGGCTTCCGATGGTTGCCGGGTGAATGAGACGTGTCAGCTCGGCCGGTCTAGCCGGCCATTTTCCGCTGTCGAGCATGTCCACTTGCTTTCGATCAGCTCGATTGCGGCCCGCACGCAGTTCCGACCCCTTGCGGCCCCTCGGCTCCCCTCAGCGACGTCTGCTTTGCGCCCCGATCTCGGCCATTGATCAGGTAACGGCCGCGGCACAAAAGTGGACACTAGCGAGGTGGGGTACGTCGGAACCTTTGGGAGAGGGCTGCTGCCCAAACCGGGTTGCTCGGCTGACGCGACTTGCAGGCGTTCGGGCGCAGATTGGCTACAGGCGCCGCCCCGGCCAATCTGGAGGCAAGCCCTATACCTGGCGGTCGACAACACGCTCGATCGCCGGTTTGACGCGGAAGCGCCGGACAAGGCCTGGGTGACCGACGTCACCTACATCCGCACCGTTGAGGGCTTCGCCTGATCGACCTCGTCTCCCGCCGCGTCGTCGGCTGGTCCATGCAAGCACGGCAGACGACCAACGTCGTGCTTCAGGCGTTGCTGGCCGCTATCTGGCGACGCAAGCCGAAGAACAGTGTGCTGGTGCATTCCGATCAGGGGAGCCAGTTCACCAGCATGGAGTGGGCTTCGTTCCTGAACCATGATCTGCAGCCCTCATGAGCCGAGGCGGCAACTGCCATGACAACGCCGTGGCCGAGAGCTCTTCAACCTGCCCAAGCGCGAGCGCATCCGCCGAAAGGCCTACCGCACGCGCGACGAGGCACGCCGGGACGTGTTCGATTACATCGAGATGTTCTACAACCCTATCCTCAAGCACGCACGGGATGCTGTCGCCCGTTGAGTTCGAACGTCAGCATAAAGCTAAAGCCAAAGGCGTCTAGAAAACTCGGGGCTATTCACATCGCCCCGCGGCCTCATTCCGCTGCTTCGATTTTGACGGTGAGAGGGCCGGGACGGTCGAATATTGAAACGTCGCCCGTGACTTGGCCGAGCATGATGATGCCGGGTTGCGGAACACGCCCGGCACGATAATAGATCACGAAGTCGGCCGAACTCCAAAGCCCGAGCGTTCCCGCGCTGAATTCGACCTGCCGTCGAACCTCGGGCAGCGGCGCGGGCAAATTGCCGGTCTTCTCCTGACGAAGGTGGTCCCTCATACTGACTGTGACCGGCAGCATCTTGACGAGCGCACGCGTCGCCGGGTTGTCGACCAGCGTTGCGGTCACCCGCCCCCAATTAGATGAAATTTGGATCCTCTCAGCGGCCATAGCGGATCCGATAAGTCCGTGTGCCAGGATCACGGTCGCTGCCACGCGTGTCATTCGCCACATTTCCATCCTCCGCAGCGTGGTCACAGGACAGGAGGTCTTTCATCCTGATCCTGAATTCTTGCACCGACATCGCAAGGGCTGCGCCTGACGCTCACTTTGTCTACCCAAAAGCCCTGGCCATCATAATGCATCTGCGGTGACCGACTACTCACCGGGGTGCGCATGGCGTTATGATTACCTCTTATCAAACATTGGGCCGATAGCCTGCATTGTCCCCATCCCTGCAGTTGTACCCTCTGCCGGTCAGTCATTCGGGAGCCGTGTTCACGGCCCCGTAGATCTCCTTCAGCACGACGGCGACGGCTTTACGGGCTTTGTAGGATACGGATAAAGGCCCTCGTGGCTGCGGCTCTTGAGTCCATTCATGACACGCAGCCAGCCCATGAAAATGGGAATATTGCTCATCACGTTGCGATTATCCGGCAGGGAGTGCCGCAGCGCGTCCTGCCGGGAGGAAGAGATAGATGAGGCGAGTGCCTTACGGCAGGCGATCCCGCCGTCAGGCCGCCAGGTTCTGCTTGAAGAAGCTTGTAAGCTTGGCAAAGGGGATCAGATCGACACGATCATACAGATCCACGTGGCCGGCGCCCGGAACCCAGACCAGTTCCTTCGGCTCGGCCGCGCGTTTGTAGGCGTCTTCGCTGAACTCGCGCGAGTGCGCCTGATCACCGCTGATGAACAGCATCGGACGCGGCGAAATCGTCTCGATGTCGTTGAAGGGATAGAAGTTCATGAACTTCACATTGCTCGTCACCGTCGGCTTCGTCGTCCTCTGCGGGAACGCGCCGGCCGGGGTGAACTCACCGCGCGGCGTACGGTAGAAGTCGTAGAATTCGCGCTGGATCGGATGGGTATCGGCGCTGAGCACGAGATCGGTTCCACCGGCGACCGCCACCTCGCCTCCCGCAAATTCGACATAACGCTGCTGGGCGGCAGCGGCGATGATTTCCTTGCGCTGCTCAACGGTGAGCGAATGGTTGAGCGCGCTGCGGTTGACGGAACCCATGTCGTACATGGACACCGTCGCCACCGCGCGCAGTCGCGGATCGATCTTGGCCGCGCTGATGGCAAAACTGCCGCTACCGCAGATGCCGAGGACGCCGATGCGGCTGCGATCAATGAAGGCTTGGCTGCCGAGATAATCGGCCGCGGCGCTGAAAGCCTCGGCATAGAGGTCGGGCGAGACCATATTGCGCGGCTGTCCGTCGCTCTCGCCCCAGAAGGGCAGATCGATGGCAAGCGTGACGAATCCCTGCTCGGCCATTTTGGTCGCGTAGAGGTTGGAGCTTTGCTCCTTCACCGCGCCCATCGGATGGCCGACGATGATGGCCGGGTTGCGTGCGCCGCTGTTTAGTCCCTTCGGAGCGAACAGGTTCCCGACGACGTCCATCTGGTACTGGCTCTTGAAGGTGACCTTCTCAAGCGTAACCTTGTCGCTGGTGTAGTAATTCGCGGCGCCGCGCGACATGTCCTGCGCGCTGGCCGATGACGTGTCGAGAAGGGACATCATGCCGACAGTGGCCACGCCCACGCCGGTCATTTTGAGCAAGTCGCGGCGGTCGATCTGCCCGCCAGCGGCTTGCGTCGTAGCGGTCTCGTCTTTTGCGTGTCGATCCATAGGGGCCTCCTTTACGAGCCGTGGGCGGCTCTGCATGCCAGACAATGTGGCGCGAGGCAGAGGCGGTAAGTAGACCCATGAATTGGCTAGAAGCTATGAGCGTGCCTCATCAATCGATTGATCGGCATCCAAAGATGGCCTGCTGAACTTCCGCAAGTGTGGGCGTCATGTCCGATGGCGCAGGGAGTCCAGCAAAGCGACGAAGGCTGGCGAGGACTGACGTCGGCTGGGGTAATAGAGATAGAAGCCGTCCCAATAGGCGCACCAGTCCTCCAGCACGCTGATGAGTTGCCCCGCGCGTATATGGTCGCGGGCGATTTCCTCGGGGACAAAGGCAAGGCCCGCGCCGGCAATCGCGGCATCAAGCACATGGAAGATGTTGTTGAAGGCCAACTGGCCGTCGACCCGTATCTTCAGCTCGCGTCCATCTTTCTCGAAATCCCAGGCCCACAGGCCGCCGGAGGTCTGGAAACGGTAGTTGATGCAGCGATGCTGGACGAGATCCTGCGGATGCTCGGGCACCGGATGCTCCGCGAAATAGACGGGGGTGCCGACCACGGCGAACCGGAAATCGGGCCCGATACGGGCCGAGATCATGTCCTTGGCAAGCTGCTCGCCCATACGTACGCCGGCATCGTAGCGCTCGGTAACGATGTC
>JBGGNI010000105.1:0-19979 GCA_041287585.1 Xanthobacteraceae bacterium | reverse complement strand
CGGCAACGACAAGCTCTATGGCGGCGGCGGTTCCGACACCATGTACGGCGCCTCAGGCGACGATTTCCTCGACGGCGGCGCCGGCGTCGACAAGATGATCGGCGGCTACGGCAACGACACCTATGTGATCGACAGCCTGTCCGACGTGTTCAAGGAGAGCGTCGACGGCGGCATCGATACGGTGCAGGTGGGCTTCACCTATACGTTGCGCGGTTATTTCGAGAATCTGACGCTGATCGGCTCAGCCGCCATCGACGGCACCGGCAGCGACTTCGACAATGTCATGACCGGCAACAACGCCGCCAACAAGCTCTATGGCGGCAGCGGCAACGATACGCTGATCGGCAATGGCGGCAGTGATCGCCTCGAAGGCGGCTCGGGCAATGACAAGCTCAATGGCGGGCTTGGCGCCGACATACTTGTCGGCGGCTCGGGTAACGACGTCTTCGTGTTCACCAGCGCTGCTGCGGCCGATGGGGACGTGTTGACAAGCTTCACCCGCGGCCAGGACAAGTTCGACCTCAGCGGCATCGATGCCAAGTCCGGCACCGCGGCGATGGACCCGTTCACCATCATCGGCGCCACGGCGTTCTCCGGCAAGCAGGGCGAACTGCGCATCTATGATGCCGGCGGCAAGACCTTCATCGCCGGCGACGTGAACGGCGACAAGGTGGCCGATTTTCAGTTTCAGTCCGCACTCGGCGCCTACAACGCCACCGACTTCATCTTCGCCACCGGCGGGCCGGGCGGCGGCGGCGGTGGCGGCACCGACCCGGTGAGCGTTTCGTCTGCGGTGACGTTTACGCTCGCCGCCGGATCGAGCAACCTGACGCTGACCGGCGGGGCGGCCATCGACGGCACCGGCAACACACTCGACAACCTCATCACCGGCAACGACGCCGCCAACAAGCTCTACGGCCTCGGCGGCAGCGACACGCTGAAGGGCGGCGGCGGAATCGACCGGCTGGAAGGCGGCGAGGGCAATGACTGGCTGGACGGCGGCCTGCAGGTCGATACGCTGGTCGGCGGCAATGGTGGCGACACCTTCGCCTTCACCAGCGTGGCGGGTGCGAACGGCGACATCATCACCGACTTCAAGACCGGCCTCGACAAGCTCGATTTCAGCGCCATCGACGCCAAGGCCAGCACGGGCGCGAACGATGCCTTCACCCTCATCGGCACCGGCGCCTTCACCGGCGTGGAGGGGCAGATGCGGGCCGTCGTCAGCGGCGGGCAGATTTACATGCAGGGCGACGTCAACGGCGACAAGATCGCCGACTTCCAGATTCAGCTCAACCAGCAGAATCTGGCGGTGGGCGACTTCATCCTCTGACCGCTGGCCGGGGCGGTCGGGCGGCTCAAGGACAGCTCGATGAGCTGCTTGGAGGTCCGTCATCCCGGACACAGGCGCAGCCTGCGAGCCGGGATCGCTCACCAGGTTATCATGCGATCCCGGATACGGCCTGCGGCCGTTCCGGGATGACGCTGGTGGAAGGCACTTCAAACAGTTTCAGATGGCGTATTCGCCGGGCTGGTGTTCCGGCGGCGGGCGGCAATCGACGCCGGGGCCGGTTTGGGGAAACAGCCGGGCGCGGTTGAGCCGCACCGCGACCGCGGCGCCGGTGGGCACGGTGACGGTCGGCGCCACATCGGCCTCCATCAGCGCATTGCCGACCTCCACCTCGACGCGGCGAATGGCGCCGTGGCGACGGAAGCCCCGCACCGCGCCCTTCAGCCCCGGCGTGCCGGCGAGACCCAGGCCGACATCGTGCGGGCGCACATAGAGCAGCGCCGGCCCGTCCGGCACCGGCTGGGCGGCCGCGGCAATGGCGGTGGAGCCGGCGACGACCACGCCGCCGCGCACCTCGACCTCAATGCGGCTGGATTCGCCGAGGAAGCCGAACACCTCCGGCGTTGCCGGCCGGTCATAGACATCGTCCGGGGTGCCGATCTGTTCGATACGGCCGCGGCGCATCACCACCACCCGGTCGGCGAGTTCCAGCGCTTCTTCCTGGTCGTGGGTGACGAACAGCGTGGTGTGGCCGGTGCGGTCGTGCAGCTCGCGCAGCCATTTGCGCAGTTCGCGGCGCACCAGCGCGTCCAGCGCGCCGAACGGCTCGTCGAGCAGCAGCACCTTGGGTTCGATGGCGAGTGCACGCGCCAGCGCCACGCGCTGACGCTGGCCGCCGGAAAGTTGGGTGGGATAGCGCCCGCCAAAGGCTTCGAGCTGCACCAGAGCGAGCAGGTCGGCGACGCGGCGGCGAATGTCCGGCTCGCTGGGGCGCTCGCCGCGCGGGCGCGAGCGCAGGCCGAAGGCGACGTTTTCCGCCACGCTCATGTGGCGGAACAGGGCGTAGTTCTGGAACACGAAGCCGATGCCGCGCCGGCGCACCGGCACCGAGAGCGCGTCCGCCCCGTCGAACAGCACGCGGCCATGGCTCGGCTGCTCCAGCCCGGCGACGATGCGCAAAAGCGTGGTCTTGCCGGAACCGGACGGCCCGAGCAGCGCGACCAGCTCGCTCTGGCCGACATCGAGCGAGACGTCTTCCAGCGCCGGCGCGCCGGCCGTGCCGAAGCTCTTGCCGACCTGGTCGATGGTGACCGCGACGGTCATGGTAAATTACTTTCAATTTAAGTGAATTTATAATTCGCCAGAAATATATCGGAAAAATCGACGATGTGAAGCCTGCCTTCTCCGCCGCGGCCGGCGAAGTCACCGTGTTAAACATGGCTCGACCATCAGCGGCGAATCGCGCCGGCGAGCATCGGGCCAAGGATCATGAACGACAATTTTCCGGGTGGTGGCGCCGCGTTGCCGTCGTTGCCCCACACGGGCGACACCGTGCTGCCGGTGCCGCCCGGCAAGATCGCCTCCGTGGTCACCCATCTGGAAATGCGCGCCCGGCCGGCGCCGCTGCGCGAGAAGCCGGAAGCCGGGCTGGCCCTGCGGCGGGTGCAAAAGCCGGACCTTGCCTGGTATCGCGCGCTGTTCCGTCGGGTCGGCGAGGATTGGCTGTGGTTCTCGCGGCTCGCCATGGACGATGCGAGGCTCGCCGCCATCGTGCACCACCCCGCGGTGGAGATTTATGCGCTGCGTCGCGGCGGGCGCGATGAAGGGCTGCTGGAGCTCGATTTCCGTTTCGACCCGGACGTGGAACTGGCGTTCTTCGGGGTCGCGCCGGGCCTCATCGGCTCGGGCGCCGGGCGCTATCTCATCAACCGCGCCAATGATCTGGTGTGGCCGCGCGCCCCGCGCCGCTTCACGGTGCACACCTGCACGCACGACCACCCGGCGGCGCTGCCCTTCTATCTCCGGGCCGGGTTCGTCGCCGTGGGGCGCGACCTGGAGATGGTCGACGACCCGCGGCTGAGCGGGCTGCTTGCCCGTTCCGCCGCGCCCGGCGTGCCGGTGATCGCGCTGTAGGTTTACACCGCGAGGCTCGGGCGGGCGCGGGCCGGCAAGGGGCGGGCGGCGGCAACCGGCGCGTCGGCGGCACGCTCGCGCTCGCCGATCGCCTCGGCCTTGCGCAGTTCGTCCAGCGCGGCGTCGTAGCCCGACTGGGCATCGTCGAGCTGCTGCTTCAGCTCGTCGGCGGAACGCTTCAAATTGTCGCGACGTTGGGTGGCGGCACGGGCGTAGGTCGGGTAGGCGAAGTGGCTGGGGTCGGCGATGCCGGCACGCTGGTGCTCGACGGCGATCTCGCGTTCCAGATCCTGGGCCATGCGCTCGAATTCCGCGATCATGGTCTCGATCTGCGCCAGTTGCCGGCGCTTGTCCTCGGCCTTGAATCGCTTCAGGCGAATGAAACTGTCTCGCGATTTCATGCCGACACGTCTCCGGTGCTGCTTAGGTCCGCCCGGCGCCGGCCGGGTGGCGCCGTGGCCGGATGATGCGAGCGCACTGGTTGCCGGTTCCTTACCCTGCGGCCGTCGGCACGCATGCAGCGGGGGATTGTTGTTCAAAAGACACGCGTGCGCGCAGATCGAAACGATTTGTTTACCGGCTCCGTTAATGATCGGGTCACAGGCCGAGTGCGGATCGACATCATTCTTCGGGATGGTCGCGATCCCTGCCGGGCTCTGTATGTCATTGGTCGGGCTCGTCCTGCGGGGCATGACGAAAAGTCGTTTTGGAACCGAGGTTTGTTAAAAGGCTTGCACGGCATGCCTTTTTCGCTTGTGGGGCCGAATCGGGTTTTGTTAACCCTAGTCAGTCGAGTTTCGAATCGGTGTGCCGGGCCGGGCGCGGGGTGGGCGGGGCTCGGAACGGGTCGTTCCGATGATGCTTGCCCCATGGCCGTGGCGAAGAAGGGGAGAGGCATGCGCGTCTTGCTGATCGAGGATGACCGGGCGACGGCGCACAGCATCGAATTGATGCTGAAGTCCGAGAGCTTCAACGTCTATACGACCAATCTGGGCGAGGAAGGCGTCGACCTCGGCAAGCTCTACGACTACGACATCATCCTGCTCGATCTGAACCTCCCGGACATGTCGGGCTACGACGTGCTGAAGGGCCTGCGGCTTGCCAAGATCAAGACGCCGATCCTCATCCTCTCCGGCCTCGCCGGCATTGAGGACAAGGTGAAGGGGCTCGGCTTTGGCGCCGACGACTATCTCACCAAGCCGTTCCACAAGGACGAGCTGGTCGCCCGCATCCACGCCATCGTGCGCCGCTCCAAGGGTCATGCCCAATCGGTGATCCAGACCGGCGACCTCGTGGTCAATCTCGACACCAAGACGGTCGAGGTGTCGCGGGCACGGGTGCATCTTACCGGCAAGGAGTACCAGATGCTGGAGCTCCTCTCGCTGCGCAAGGGCACCACGCTCACCAAGGAGATGTTCCTCAACCATCTCTATGGCGGCATGGACGAGCCGGAGCTGAAGATCATCGACGTCTTCATCTGCAAGCTGCGCAAGAAGCTGGCCAATGCCAGCCAGGGCCGCAACTATATCGAGACGGTGTGGGGCCGCGGCGATGTGCTGCGTGAGCCCGTCGAGGTGGAACAGCGCATTCCCGCCTGAAAGAATGTCCCGAAGGACCCCGACGACTGAGACGGGGTCCGCTCGGCGACGTGCTATTTGCCGGATTTGGCCAGCCAGGCCTTCAGGAAGGCGATCTCGCTCTCCTGCGCCTTGATGATGCCCTCCGCCAGCTTCCGCAGTTCCGGATCCGTGCCGTATTGCAGTTCGATCCGGGCCATATCGATGGCGCCCTGGTGATGCGGAATCATGCCGCGGGCGAAGTCGGCGTCGGCATCGCCGGTGAAGCGGATCGCCATGTCGCGATGCATTTTCTCATTGGCCGCGACATAGGCCTTGGTCGACGGGCCGGCAGCCGGTGCGGTGCCGTGGCTCATTCCCGAATGGTCCATGCCGGGCATCGGCATGGTGCCGGACTGGGCGAGCGCGACGCCGGCGGCGAGCGCCAGCGCGGCCGCAGCAGTGGCGAAGCGTGCAGGGAAGCGCATATTGGTCTCCTGATCCTCTCGGGGCGCAGCGGCGGTGTGTGCTGCGTCTCGCCGCGGTGTCACCCTGCGGTAAGGTCAATTGAGCGTGGCCGGCACGGCGGGGGTGACGCGCGCCGGACCGAGAGCGGCGAGCAGACCGGCGTCGTCATCGGGGTCGAGCACCGCGGCAAAGCCCGCGGGGGCGGGCCGCTGCGGGCGGCGGCTGAAGCCGATGGTCGGCGCCGTGCCCGGCGTGCCGCCGAAGGCATCGATATCGACCAGCACCAGATCGAACCGGCTGCCGGCGAGTTCGGCGGCGCGGGCATGCTCGGCGAGGGAGGGGGCGAAGCCGCGCCGCCGCAGCAGCGCGCCCAGCCGCTCGCGCGCCGCGCCCTGCGCCATCACCACCAGCGCCCGCGCCGGCGTCGGCGCCGGTGCGGCCGGCGCCGACGCGCGCAGGCCGAGATGGAGGTCCGGCAGCATCACCGCTTCGCCGTCGACCAGGACGGCCACATCCGTGCCGGCCGGGCCGGGCCGCACCGCGGCCGCCTCCGTGCAGACCGGCTGGTCTTCGATGAGCACCAGGCCGCGCGGGCGGCCGCCTTCGGGCGCTTCGCCCAGCACCAGCAGCGCGGCGCGCCGCGGCTCGGCGGCCGTGCCGATGCCGAGCCTGGCGGCCAGCCGCATCAGCGGCAGGCCGGTATCGGCCAGCGTGCCGCCCTCGGCCATGTGCGCGAGGCGGCGCCATTCGGCGATCGTGACAGGGAGAATTTCCAGCACCGCGGAGCGGCGCAGCGCGAAGCGCCGTCCACCCAGCGTGAACAGCAGGACCGGCGTGCCGGCGCCGGGCTCGCGGCTCGGCGGGTGGCGGCGCAACAGCGACATGGCAGGACCAACACGCCGGCAACGCAACAGTGCGGCGCCCCGGCAAAGCGCCGGGACTGAGTGTCGCCGCATCGGGTTAATGCCGGCTGAAGCCGCCGATATCAGCCGGGCACGGCCTCGATGCGCACGCTCCCAAAGTCCGCATCGACCGAAACCGCCATTCCGGCGGCACGGGCCAGCAGGCCGGCATAATGCGGCTGGATGGCGTGGGCGTCGATCACCCCGCCCTCCGGCGCGCCGCCTTCCAGCAGCAGCGACAAATGGCGCGGCACCAGCACCTTCGGGCCGGTGGTGACGATGCGGTAGCCGGCCTCGCCGAGCGCCTCGACGCTCACCGTGCCGCCGCGCGGAACGGTGCCGGCGGCCGCCACCAGCAGGTTCAGCAGCAGCTTCACCCGGTTCTTCGGCTGCAAGGTGCGGGGCACCCGCCAATCCAGCTTGGTGCGGTCGTCCTCGATGAAGCCGCGTGCCACCTGGGCGGCGTCGCCGAGATCGATATCGGCACCGGCCGAGCCTGCGGCGCCGAAGGCGAGCCGGGCGAACTGCAGCCGCGCCGAGGCTTCGCGCGCGCTTTTGGCGATGTGGTCGAGAGCGAAGGCGCGCTGGCTCGGATCGTCGCTGTCCTCCAGCATCTCCATGCCGTTCACCACCGCCCCGACCGGGCCGATGACGTCGTGGCAGATGCGCGAGCACAGCAGCGCGGCGAGATCCAGCTTGTCGAGATCGATGGCGGTCATCGCGGTCCTGTCGGCAATGGGTGGGCAGGGGGTAAGCCTGCCGCGGGAATCGCCGCAGGCCGTTCCCGCGGCGCGCGCAGCTGTGATACACCGCAGGCCCAAACCGTCCAACATGCCCGACACCGCCATGCCGAACTCCGCCTCCATCGCCCACGGCGCCGACGCCGCGCTCCTGGCCGGGCTCGCCGATGCGGCGCTGGCCGCCGGCGCGGTGGTGATGCGCATCCGTGCCGAGGGCGTAAGCGTGCGCACCAAGGCCGATTCGAGCCCGGTAACCGCTGCGGACCTCGCTTCCGAAGACTTGCTGCGGGCGCATCTGGAGCGGCTGCTGCCGGGCGTGCCGGTGGTGGCCGAGGAAGCGGTGGCGCAAGGCCGCGGCGAGACGCCGGGCGAACGCTTCCTGCTGGTCGATCCGCTCGACGGCACTCGCGAGTTTCTGGCGGAGAACGGCGAGTTCACCATCAATGTCGCGCTGGTCGAGCACGGCGTGCCGCGGCTCGGCATCCTGTACGCGCCCGCAGTCGGGCGGCTTTATGCCGGCGGCGCAGGCGGCGCCTTCCGTGCGCTGCGGGTGCCGGGCGCGGCGGCCGACCCGGAATCCTGGCAGCCGATTTCCTGCCGCCCGGTGCCGGAGCGCGGCCTCATTGCGGTGGCCAGCCGCTCGCATCTCGATGCCGCCACCGCCGCGCTGCTGGCCAAGCTCGATATCGCCGAACGGCAGAGCTGCGGCTCGGCGCTGAAATTCGCGCTGGTCGCGGAAGGGCACGCCGACTTCTATCCGCGGCTCGGCCCGGTGTCGGAATGGGACGTCGCCGCCGGCCATGCCATCGTGGTCGCGGCGGGCGGCGCGGTGACGCGGCCGGACGGCACGGCGTTGCCCTATGGCCGCACCGAGGCGCGCTATGGCGTCCCGGCCTTCGTTGCGTGGGGCCGCGGGGCCCGGCCGCCTTTCTAAGGTCGCACTCCGTGTTATTGATGACGATGCTTCGCCCCTTCCGAGCCACAGTTGCGAGACCGCCCATGATGACGCTTCGCCGCTTGTTCGCCTGCCTCGCTCTCCTTGCCGTCCCGTTATTGGCCGTCCCCGCCGCGGCGCAGGCTCCGGCCGGGGCGCCCGGCGCCTATTCCAGCGACGAACTGGTGAGCAAGGGGCACGGCTTCTTCGGCGAGGTCTCGCGCGGCCTTGCCTTGTCGATCGAGAAGGCGGTGTCGAAATGGGGCCAGCCCAATGGCTATATTCTCGGCCAGGAGGGTTCCGGCGCCTTCGTCGGCGGGCTGCGCTACGGCGAGGGCACGCTCTACACCCGCAATGCCGGCGACATGAAGGTGTTCTGGCAAGGCCCGACGCTGGGCTGGGATTTCGGCGGCGACGGCGCGCGGACCATGATCCTGGTCTACAATCTGGCCTCCATCAACGACATTTTCCGCCGCTTCGGCGGCATCTCCGGCTCGGCCTATTTCGTCGCCGGCTTCGGCATGACCGCGCTCTCCAGCGAGCCGATGGTGGTGGTGCCGATCCGCTCCGGCGTCGGCGTGCGGCTGGGCGCCAATGTCGGCTATCTGAAGTTCACCCCCGCCGCGACGTGGAATCCGTTCTGACCTCCCGTCGCGACCTCTGTGTTTAAGGTGCCCGCATGATCGAGACGATCATGTTCTTCGCTATCGGCTTTCTGGCCGCCACGCTGGCCGCGCTGGCCATTCTTCCGGCGGTGTGGCGCCGTGCGGTGCGGCTGACCACGCGTCGCATCGAGGGTGCCATTCCGGTTTCCATGGCGGAGATCCAGGCCGACAAGGACCAGCTCCGCGCCGGCTTCGCGGTGGCCGCGCGCAAGCTTGAGCTGGCGGTCGACCATGTGCGCCAGCGCGACGGCAGCCTGCGCGCCGAACTGGGCGCGGCGAGCGCGGCGCTGGCCGTCACCGCATCCGACGCCGAGGCCAAGGCCGCGCGGATCGCCGAGCTGGAAGCGCAGCAGAGCGCCACCGCCGAGCGGCTGGCGCTGATGGAGGCGGATCTGGAAAACCGCACGGCGGCGCTGGACGATGTGCAGCAGCGCCTGACCCGAACCGAAGCGGAGCTTGCTGCCGAGGCGGAGCGGCTGGACGAGCGGTCCTCGCTGGCGGCGGGATTCCAGGTCGAGAATGTGGCGCTGAGCACGCGCATCGTCGAACTCGAGCAGCAGTTGCGCGTCGCCGGCGTCCGGCTGACCGAAGCGGAGGGCCGCCACGCCGAACGGCGCTCGGACGAGGAGCGCACCGCCGGCGCGTTGACCGCCCTGCGCGCCCAGGCCGAATCTGCGAACGGGCGCGCGCCGGACCCGGCGGACAGCGCGGCGGACGCGGAACTGCGCGCCCGCATCGGCGATGTCGCCGCCGAGATGGTGCGCATCACCGCCGTGCTCGAGGGGCCGTCCTCGCCGATTCCGGGCCTCATCGCCGGCGCACCGGACGGCAACGGCGCACTGCCCTCGCTGGCTGAGCGCGTGCGGCACTTGCAGCAGCACGCCGCCGCGCGTTGAGGCTCAACGCTGCTTGAAAGCCGCGGTCGGCATCAGCCGTGTGCGTCCTTCGAGGCCCGAGCGATGCTCGGGCACCTCAGGATGACGTAACTTATTGTTTTGCATAAACATTCGTCATGCTGAGGTGCCGGCCGCAGGCCGGCCCCGAAGCACGCACCTCTGCCGCAACATGTTTGAACGATCAGCGCCCCGGCAGTGCGCCGGACGCCAGTTCGATCGCCTCGATCTGCCGGCGCGTCGCGGCCGGCAGCTTGCCGTCGCCGCGGGCGGCGCGGAAATCCTCCGGCCGGTGCGGCAGTTGCGAGCCGCCGCGGAACACCATCACCCCGGTTTCGGTGACGACGAGGTCGCCCGGCTTCAAGGTCGGGTCCTGCCGGATGTCCAGCGGCTCGACGCCGAGCGCCGAGCCGGCATTGCAGCGGCAATCGTCCTTGATCTGCGTGCGGTAGACATAGGCGTTGGGCAGCGCGCTGTAGGGCTCGCCATCCTTGGCATAGGCGGCGTCAATGCCGGCCTCGGCATCGCGCGAGACGAACACCTGGGTGGTGGCGGCCGGGCAGAACTCATTGCAGCGATCCGTGGCCTGGCCGCTATAGGGCGCCACGCCGCCGAGCGGGAAATAGCGCCCGTCGCAGGTGCGCACGCAATACACCACGCCGCGCCCGCTGCCGCGCGGGTTGATGGTGACGGCCAGCCCGGAGGAGGGTGGCGGCAGGTCGATCTGCGGCAGGCTCACCGGCGGGGGCGTGCGCGGGCGCAGCCAATCGCCGCGCAGGAAGCTGAGAAACGGATTGTCGGCCGCGGCCGGCGTGGCGCCCACCAGGCTTGCCGCCAGCACCGCGCCGATAACCAGCCCTCGCGACATGGCGTTGCGCATGATGTTTCCCCCGGTCCCCGCGTCCAGCCTGTCACACCAAACGCACAAGCCTGCCACTTGGTTTCCACATTTGCGCCGCGCCGCTGAACCCGCCCGCAACGGCATCTTCATCGTCCGTTAAGCAATCCCGCCGTTGCCGTAGCGAAAGCGGCGGGGCAAGCTCCGGGCAACAACAAGCCGATTGAAGAGGAAACGCCATGAATCTCGCTCGCCTGCTGAAAGCGCGTGCCGCGCAGGGCCGCCCGGTCCGCGTCGGCCTTATCGGTGCCGGCAAGTTCGGCTCCATGTTCCTGTCGCAGTTGCGCACCACGCCGGGCCTGCATCTGCTCGGCATCGCCGATCTTTCCGTGCCGCGCGCCCGCACCGCGCTGGTGAGCACCGGCTGGGATGCCGAGGCTGCGGGCGCGGCGTCTTTCGCCGATGCTTTGGCGCGCGGCACCACCATGCTGACCGAGGATGCCGCCGCGCTGATCGCTGCCGACGGGCTGGACGTGGTGGTGGAAGCCACCGGCAGCCCCGCCGCCGGCCTGAACCATGCCTTGCTCGCCATCCAGCATGGCCGCCATGTGGTGATGGTGACGGTGGAGGCCGACGTGCTGGCCGGGCCCCTGCTGGCCCGGCGCGCGCAGCAGGCCGGCGTGGTCTACGGCATGGCCTATGGCGACCAGCCGGCTTTGGTGTGCGACATGGTGGACTGGGCGCAGACCTGCGGCTTTCGCGTCGTGGCGGCCGGCAAGGGCACCAAATATCTGCCGGCCTACCATGCCTCGACGCCCGATACGGTGTGGAGCCACTACGGCCTCACGCCTGAACAGGCGGCGGCCGGCGGCATGAATGCGCAGATGTTCAATTCGTTTCTGGACGGCACCAAATCCTCCATCGAGATGGCGGCCATTTCCAATGCGACCGGCCTTGCCGCACCGGCGGACGGGCTGCTGTTTCCGCCGTGCGGCGTCGACGATCTCGCCGGCGTGCTGCGCCCGCGCGCGGATGGCGGGCTGCTGGAGCGCTCCGGCATGGTGGAGACCGTCTCCAGCCTGGAGCGCGACGGCCGGCCGGTGTTCCGCGATCTGCGCTGGGGCGTCTATGTGGTGTTCGAGGCCGAGCCCGGCCGGCGCGGCGACTATGCGCGCCGCTGCTTCAAGGAGTACGGCGTGGTCACGGACCCCAGCGGGCGCTACACCGCGCTGTACCGGCCCTATCACATGATCGGTCTGGAACTCGGCGTCAGCGTGGCCGCCGCCGCGCTGCGCGGGGAGGCGACCGGCACCGCCGAGGCGTTCAACGCCGATGTGGTGGCGGTGGCCAAGCGCGCGCTCAAGGCCGGCGAGATGCTGGACGGCGAGGGCGGCTACACGGTGTGGGGCAAGCTGGTGCCGGCGGCGACCTCGCTCGCGCGCGGCGGGCTGCCCATCGGCCTGGCCCACAAGGTGCCGCTGACGCGCGACATAGCGGTGGGCGAAATCATCGGCTGGACCGACGTCACCATCGCTGAGAGCGCCACGGTGCGGCTGCGCCGCGAGATGGAGCGGGAGTTCGGCGGCGCGCGCATTGCTGCCGAATAGCTATTCCGCCTCATAGGCCATGAAGCGGATGATCCGCCACTGGCCGTCCGCCTCCTTGCGAAACACGTCGAGCCCCGGCTCGACGCTGCGGATGTCGCCGGGCGAAATCGTCAGGGTCCAGGTCAGGCGCACCACGGCGAGATCGCCCTCGACGATCACCTCCTTGATGTCGGCCCCATAGCGCAGGCTGCGGGCCGGGTCTTCCAGCGCCTTGGCGATCAGGCCGCAGCGCCGCGCATAGCCGGCCTCGCCTTGGCCGCGGACATCCGAGACCAGCGATGTCGAGAACAGCTCGCACGCCTTCGCGGCGTCGCGGGCGTTGAACGCTTCGGTCCATTGCTGCAGGCGGGCGCGGATCTCGGCTTGCGCGTCCGCCCGCGCCGGCAGAGCGCAGAGCACCAGCAAAACGGCCGCAAGGCTGGCGCGTAGCATCCTCATGCCGGCTGCCGCGTCGCCGCCAGCCATTCGCGTGCCCGCGCTTCCGGGTCGGCGTTCAACAGCACGTCGGTGACGACGCACACACTGTCGGCGCCTGCCTCGAACGCGCCGGCGGCGCGCTCGACCGTGAAGCCGCCAATGGCGACCAGCGGCACCGCGCCGAGCCGCGCTTTCCAGATGCGGAGGCGTTCCAGCCCCTGCGGCGCCCATTTCATCGCCTTGAGGATGGTGGGGTAGACCGGGCCGAGCGCGACATAGTCCGGCGCGGCCTTGAGCGCGGTGTCGAGCTCGGCCTCGTCATGCGTGCTCAGCCCCAGCCGCATGCCGGCCCGGCGGATCGCCTTGAGGTCGGCCTGCGCCAGGTCTTCCTGGCCGAGATGCACGAAATCGCAGCCGGCATCGATGGCGAGCCGCCAATGGTCGTTGACCACGAGCTGGGCGTGATGGCGGGCGCACAGCTCGCGCGCGGCTGTGATCTCGGCGCGCAGCTCGGGCTCCGGCATGTCCTTGGCGCGCAACTGCACCAGCCGCACGCCCTGCGGCAGCAGCCGCGGCAGCCAGGCGGCGTGGTCGACGATGAGATAGAACGGATCGAGCCGCATTCAGCCCTCCCTGTGGCCGAATTCGGCGCGGCCCATCACCGGGGTGGAGGGCGCGGCGAGGTCGCGCGCCTCCATCGGCTCGGCGAGGAAAGCGTCGCGGCCGGCCTCCAGCGCGCCGGCCATGGCGCCGGCCATGCGCACGGGGTCGCCGGCCTTGGCCACCGCCGTGTTCAGCAGCACCGCGTCATAGCCCATCTCCATGGCGGCGGCGGCGTGCGAGGGCAGGCCGATGCCGGCGTCCACCACCAGCGGCAGGCCGGGGAAATGGGCGCGCAGCGAGCGCAGGCCGTAAGGATTGTTCAGGCCGCGGCCGCTGCCGATCGGCGCGCCCCACGGCATCAGCACCTCGCAGCCGGCGGCAACCAGGCGTTCGGCCACCACCAGGTCCTCGGTGGTGTAGGGAAACACCTGGAAGCCGTCGCGCGACAGAATGCGCGCGGCCTCGACCAGGCCGAACACGTCAGGCTGCAGCGTGTCGTCCTCGCCGATCACTTCGAGCTTCACCCACGGCGTGCCGAACAGCTCGCGCGCCATCTCCGCGGTGGTCACCGCCTCCTTCACCGTCTTGCAGCCGGCGGTGTTGGGCAGCACCTTCACGCCCAGATCGCGGATCAGCGACCAGAAGCTCTGGCCGGCCTTGGCGGCGCCGGACTCGCGGCGCAGCGAGACAGTGACGATCTCGCAGCGCGCGGCGCGGATCGCCTCGGCCAGGATGGCGGGCGAGGGGTATTGTGCCGTGCCGAGCAGCAGCCGCGAGCCGACGCTGGTGCCGTAGAAGGTCAGCCGGTCCGGCTTGGTGGTCAGAGCATCCATCTCGGTCTCCTCTATCCGCCCTGCATCGGCGCCAGTATCTCGATGCGGTCGCCGTCGCCCAGCGCGGTCGCCGCCCGCGTGGGTGCGCGCACCACCGCGCCGTTCAGCGCGGTGGCGACGATCGCGTCCGCGAAGCCGAGCTCAGCGAGCAGCTCAGCCAGCGTGCGGGCGCCGGTCTCGCTTTCATCACCATTCACGATGATCTTCATCCATCACCTCCGGGAAATGCGCCCCGTCGAACGCCACCGCCGCCGCCCGCCGGGCCAGTGCCGGGGCGAGCAGGAAGCCGTGGCGGTAGAAGCCGTTGACATAGAGCGTGCGGCCGCGCCGGCGGATGCGCGGCAGATTGTCCGGGAAGGCCGGGCGCACATCGGCGCCGATCTCCACCACCTCCGCCTCGCCGAAGGCCGGGTGCAGCGCATAGACGGCGGAGAGCAGCTCCATCATCGAGCGGCCGGTCACCCGCCCGCGCTCGTCATTCTCGATGGAGGTGGCGCCCACCATGAAGTGCCCGTCGCCGCGCGGCACCACATAGACCGGTATGCGTGGGTGCAGCATGCGCACCGGCCGGGTGAGGGCGATCTCGCGGCTGAACAGCACCAGCATCTCGCCCTTGACGCCGCGCAGATCCTGCAGCCGGTCGCGCGCCGCGAGGCCGCGGCAGTCGACCACCAGATCGGCGGCTGCGTCCGGCTCGCCATCGGCCTCGGTATCGTAGCGCATGCGCACGCCGAACTCGCCGGTGAGCCTGTTGGTCAGCGCGGCGAGCGCGCGGCGCGGTTCGAGATGAGCCTCCTGCGCGAAGAACAGGCCCTGCTGGAAGCGGCCCTCCAAGTCCGGCTCCAGAGCCGCGATGCGGGCACCGTCGACCCATTCATAGCCGTCGGTGCGGCGGGCGAAGCTGCGCAGGTCCGGCACGTCGCGCGCCTGCGCCAGCACCAGGCTGCCGGCCAGCGGAACGTCCGGCACCGCCTCGCGCCAGTAGACCAGGGATTCCTGGCCGAGTTCGGCCACCAGCGGCTCGGCGCTCTCACGCTCGCACCACGGCGCCAGCATGCCGCCCGCAAACCACGAGCAGCCTTGCCCGGAACCGGCCTTGCGCTCCACCACCGTTACCGCGGCGCCGCGCTCGGCGAAGGCGTGGGCGCAGGTGAGGCCGGCGACGCCGGCACCGACGATGGTGACGCGCATGGCGCCTTGGTTGTCGATACTGGTTTGGGCCGACATGAATTCCCTCCCTCCGCCAGCACGAACTGGATCAGGTTCGAAGGGTCGTCACGCCGCGCGCCGTGATGCGCGCCTGTGACCTCTCAGCCTCCTGACGAGGCTCCCCCGGACTGTCTTGATATAGTCACGCAATGCGGCGCTGTCATCGCGGCGTCGACAATATAATTGCCGCACATAAGGACGTTTACGCCGAGCGCGGCTTGAGCGGCACCACATTGCCGCCGGTGCGCCGTCGCAGCGCCGCGGCGATGGCCCATTCCAGCCCGTCGCGGCCGAACGGCTTGCCGAGCCGCAGCAGATCCGGGCTGGCGCCTTCCGGCAGTTCCGCATAGCCGGTGCCGAGAATGACGCCGATATGCGGCCATCGCGCCGCAATCACGTCCGCAAGCTGAACTCCGGTCATGCCCGGCATGGCCTGGTCGGTCAGCACCACATCGAACCGCCCGGCCTCGATCTGTGCGAGAGCCTTGAGGCCGGACGAGGCCTCGCCCACCGCATAGCCGAGGTCTTCCAGAGTGGCGACGGTGGCGCCGAGCACCAGCGGGTCGTCGTCGACCACCAGAATCGAAAGCGTTTGCGGATCGAGCGACACCGCGGTCGGCGCGCGCTCGGGCTCGCGCGCCGCTTGTGCCGGTGCGATCGGCAGGCAGATTTCGGCCGTGGTGCCCTTGCCGGGGGCGCTGGTCAGCGTCAGCCGTCCGCCGGACTGCGCGGCAAGGCCGTGCACCATGGCGAGGCCGAGGCCGGTGCCCTTGCCGACACCCTTGGTGGTGAAGAACGGCTCGGTGGCCCGCGCCAGCGTCGCGCCATCCATGCCGCTGCCGTTGTCGCTGACGGAGAGGCAGAAATAGCGGCCGGGCGGCAGCCCCGCCGCACCGGCCTCCTCGTCCGCTGCGTTTTCCTCGCGCACCTCGCGCTCGCTGGCGGCGATGACGATGGTGCCGCCGTCCGGCATGGCGTCGCGGGCATTGACGGCGAGATTGAGCAGCGCGAGTTCGAGCTGATTGGCATCCACACGGGCGCGCGGCAGGCCGAGCGGGAAGCGCATTTCGATGCGGACTTGCGGGCCGATGGAACGGCGCAGCAGGTCGGCCATGTCCATCACCAGCTCCGGCACATCCACCGGCTCCGGCTTCAGGTCCTGCCGGCGGGCGAAGGCGAGCATGCGCTGGGTGAGCGCAGCACCGCGCTGGGCGGCCTGAACGGTGTTGTCGATCAGCCGCACCAGGCGGGCATCGTCGGGCGCGCGCTTGCGGGCAAGTTCGAGATTGCCGAGAATCACCGCCAGCAGATTGTTGAAATCATGGGCGATGCCGCCGGTGAGCTGCCCGACCGCCTCAAGTTTCTGCGCCTGGCGCAGCGCCTGCTCGGCGCGGCGGCGCTCGGTGACATCCACCAGCCCGCACAGCGAATGCACCACGCGCCCCTGTGCGTCGCGCTCCACCGCGGCGGAGAGAATGCAATCCAGAATGCTGCCGTCCTTGGCGATGAGCCGGTATTCGGCTTCGCGCAGCGCCCCGGTGCTCATGAGCTGGGGCCAATAATGCTCGTTGCGCTCGCGGGTCGATTCGGCGGTCATGAAATCGGTCAGCGGCCGGCCGATCACTTCGTCGCGCCGATAGCCGAGCAGCGCCAGCCACGCATCGCTCACCTGATCGATAAGCCCGCTGGAATCCAGCGAATGCAGTGGCAAAGGCGTGTGGCGATAGAGCGTGCGATAGCGTTCTTCGCTGGCGCGCAGCGCAGTGTCGGCGGCGCGCCGACGGCGCCGCCACAGCACGAGCGCGGCAATGCTCAGGGCCGCGAAGCTCAGGACCGCGGGCCCGAGCATCCTGACGACGTCGAAGGAATGCGCAGCGTCTGCGAACATGATCGGCGCCCGGTTCGGCGCGGCTCAAGAGCAAGCCTGCGCGCGACGGCACCATTCTAACACGGCCGCCCACCGGCTTGGTTCCGAAATTCGACAGAACGTGGCCGATCAGCCCGCCTCAGAGATAGCCGAGCAGCCAAAGGCCGAGAACGATCGGCAACGGTATGCCGATGAGCCACAAAAGTCCGCCCTTGAACATCGTCGTTTCTCCGCGTGTTGAACCTGATGGCTGGACAATCGCCGTGGCTGGACTTTGGTTCCGATGTCCATAGGTATTGCGGGCACCCCGACATGACCTACAGGAAGCGATATTGATGCCTGCCCGCGCCTCCCGCTTGCCGACCTGGATCTCCGCCGAATTCGGCACCCTCGTCACGCTCGTCCTGGCCGCCACCTCGCTGCTGGTTTTCGCGTGGCTCGCCGAAGAGGTGGCGGGGGGCGAGACGCACGGCTTCGACCGTGCCGTGCTGCTGGCGTTCCGCAATCCGGCCGATCCGGCCGATCCGCTCGGCCCGGTGTGGCTGGAGATCGCGATGCGCGACATCACCAGCCTGGGCAGCGTCGCCGTGCTCGGTCTGGTGACGCTGGCGGTGATCGGTTTTCTCGTCATGGACGGCCGGCGCGGCACGGCCTTGCTGGTCGTGGTGGCAACCGCCGGCGGCACCGCGCTCAGCTCGGTGCTCAAGCTGGGCTTCGATCGGCCGCGGCCCGATCTGGTGGCGCACCTCGTCGATGTGCACACGCTGAGCTTTCCCAGCGGCCACGCCATGCTCTCCGCGGTCACCTATCTAACGCTCGGCGCGCTGCTGGCACGCGCCCAGCCGCGCCGCCGCCTCAAGGTCTATCTGCTCACGGTCGCCGTACTGCTTACGGTGCTGATCGGCTTAAGCCGCATCTATCTCGGCGTGCATTGGCCCACCGATGTGCTGGCCGGCTGGTGCGCCGGCAGCGCCTGGGCGCTGGGCTGCTGGCTCGCCGCGCTGGCCTTGCAGCGCGGCGGCGCGGTGGAGGATGACGGTCCGCCTAAAGAATGAAATCCGTTGCCGTGAAGGTCTGGATGTTCATCTGGATCTGGAAATCCGCCACCTTGTCGCCGTTGACGTCGCCCATCAGCACCAGCATTCCGCCGCTGATCACGCCGCGCAGGTCGCCCTCCTTGCCGGTGAAGGCGGCAGAGCCGATGAGGCGGAAGGGGTCGTCGGCCGCCGTGCCTGCCTTGGCGTCGATGCCGCTCAGATCGAGCCTGTCGGTGCCGGCCTTGAAGTCGGTGACGATATCGCCATCGGCCGCCGACAGGCCGGCGAACACGAAGCGGTCGGCACCGTCTCCGCCGGTCAACGTGTCAGCGCCGAGCCCGCCGTCCAGCACATCGGCGCCAAGGCCGCCGAACAGCGCATCCGCGCCGCCGCCGCCATACAGCGTGTCGTTGCCGTTGCCGCCGGTCAGCGTGTTGTTGCCGTCATTGCCGGTGAGGATGTTGTCGAGATCATTGCCGGTGCCGTTGATGCTCTCGCTGCCGGTGAGCGTGAGATCCTTCGCCGCGGCCCCGAGCGCATAGGCGACGGCCGAAAAGACGTGGCTCGGCTCCACCGGAGGGGTCGGCACCGGCTCGGTCGGCACCGGCTCGGTCGGGGTCGGGTCAGTGGGGACCGGATCGGTGGGCACGGGATTGGTGGGCACGGGATTGGTGGGGACCGGGTCGGTGGGGACCGGGTCGGTCGGCACCGGAGTGGCCGGCGCGTCCGACGCCAGCTTGAAGTCCGAGACCGTATAGGTCTGGCGGGGCACCTGAATGCGGAAATCGGCCACCTTGTCGCCGTTGACGTCGCCCTCCAGATATTGCTTTCCGCCCGAGACGATGCTGTGCATCTCGCCTTCCTGCCCGCTGAACGCCGCGGTGCCGACGAAGGTGAAGGCGTCCTTCTGCGCCGTGCCGGCCTTCGCGTCGATGGCGCTGACGTCGAATTTGTCCTCACCGATCACGAAGTTGGAAACCACATCGCCATTGGCTTCGGCGACGCTCGAAAACACATAGGTGTCCGCGCCGTTGCCGCCGCTCAGCGTGTCGGCGCCGAGGCCGCCGTCAAGAATGTCGTCGCCGTCATTGCCATAGAGCTGGTCGCTTCCGGCGCCGCCGAGGAGCGTGTCGTTGCCGGTGCTCGCGACGATCTTGTTGGCGCCGTCATTGCCGATCATGACGTTGTCCAGCGCGTTTCCGGTTCCGCTCAAAGCTGCGGTGCCGGTCAGCGTCAGATTCTCGACATTGGCTCCCAACGTGTAGTTGAGGGAAGACTTGACGAGATCGATGCCCTCGTCCGCCAGTTCCTTCACGCTGTCGCTGGCATTGTCCACGACATAGATGTCGTTGCCGCTGCCGCCGACCATCTTGTCGGCCCCAGCGCCGCCATCGAGCAGGTCGTCGCCCGAGGAGCCGTAGAGGATGTCCTTGCCGTCGCCGCCGGACAACTGGTCGTTGCCGGTGCGGCCATAAAGGAAATTGGCGCCGGCATCGCCGGTAAAGACGTCGTCGCCCGTCGTGCCGATCGATGCCGTAGACGCCGGCGCGGTGCCGTCGAGAAAATCGGCGATCAGCCGCATTTGCGGGCTGTCCTGGCCGTTCACCGGCTCGACCGAGAGATCGTAATCCCCCCACCACGGCCCGCCGCCCCAGACCGTGCTGGAGATGCCGGCGGTCTCCAGCAGGCTGAGGAAATTGCTCATCACCGGGATCCAGCGCGGATCGTCCGACGGCACGCCGAACTCGCCGACGAAGCCCTGGTTGCCGGTCTCGTCCAGCCAGTCGACGAAATTGACCATGCCTTCGATGCCGGTAAACACATTGGCGCCTTCGGCGGTGTAGCTGCCATAGGCGCCGTCATGATTGGCGTCGAAGTAAAGGTGCGCCTCATAGATGATCTTGTCCGAGGGATCGACGATGTTCATGTCGTCGTTCCAGGCGGTCCAGCTCTGTGCGCCGCTCCAATTGTTTCCGGCGACATAGA
>JBGGNI010000104.1:0-8111 GCA_041287585.1 Xanthobacteraceae bacterium | reverse complement strand
GAACAGTGCGCTGCGGATCGACATGGTTTTCCAGCGGTTTGGGCTGATTCTGTGCCGGGTTGGCGGGCCGTTTGGTGCAGGTGACTATCGCGTGCCAGCCTTGAACGAAAAATGAATGATGAAGGTTCCTGCCGTTCATCGATTCTTATGATTGACGGCTCGTTAACGCTGTCGTTCGCCGCCGGTCAATCGGCCGACGCACGGCCCCCAGAGGTTTGCGCCGCTCTGTGGCCGGGGCGCCGCACCCTCTGCGGGCCTTGACGTCGCCGGGCAAAGGGAAGACAGACGCGCTCGCCGTTGCGGCACCGCTGAGGATCACCATGCCGGGCCAATTGCCGACGATGCCGGAGCTGAAGCTCTACAACACCCTGACCCGTTCGAAGGAGGTGTTCGCGCCGCTCGATCCCGCGCGCGTGCGGCTCTATGTGTGCGGTCCCACCGTCTATGACTTCGCCCATATCGGCAATGCGCGCCCGGTCATCGTGTTCGACCTACTGGCCCGCCTGCTGCGCCATCTCTACGGCGCCGAGCATGTGCTCTACGCGCGCAACATCACCGACGTTGAAGACAAGATCAACGCCCGCGCCGCGGCCGAGCATCCCGGCCTGCCGCTGAACGAGGCGATCGCCCGCGTCACCGCCGCCACCGAGGCGCAATTCCACGACGACGTCGACGCGCTCGGCTGCCTGCGGCCGGACATCGAGCCGCGGGCCACCGCCCATATCGGCGAGATGCGCACGCTGATCGAGCGCCTGATCGCCGCCGGCAACGCCTATGTGGCGCAAGACCATGTGCTGTTCTCGGTGCCGTCCATGCCCGACTATGGCGCGCTGTCGCGTCGCCCGCTGGACGAGATGATCGCCGGCGCCCGCATCGACGTGGCGCCCTATAAGCGCGACCCGATGGATTTCGTGCTGTGGAAGCCCTCGCGCGAGGGCGAACCGGGCTGGCCTTCACCGGCCGGCATCGCCGTGCCCGGCCGGCCCGGCTGGCACATCGAATGCTCCGCCATGAGTTGGAAGCATCTCGGCGAGACCTTCGACATTCATGGCGGCGGCATCGATCTGGTTTTCCCGCACCATGAGAACGAGCTGGCGCAATCGCGCTGCGCCTTCGATGCCGGCATCATGGCGCAGGTGTGGATGCACAACGGCTTCCTCCAGGTGGAGGGCGAGAAGATGTCGAAGTCGCTCGGCAACTTCGTCACCATCCGCCAGCTTCTGAACGATTGGCCGGGCGAGGTGCTGCGGCTGAACATGCTGCGCACCCATTATCGCCAGCCCATCGACTGGACGCTGAAGGGACTGGAGGAGAGCGCGCGCACGCTGGAGACCTGGTTCGACGCGGCGGTGCCCGATGCCGTGCCGCGCCCGGCACCGGCGGTGCTCGACGCCCTGCTCGACGACCTCAACACGCCGAAGGCGCTGGCCGAGATGCACGCGCTGCGCGAGCAGAAGGCGAAGAAGGCGCTGGGCGGCACGCTGGCCTTTCTCGGCTTCGCGCCGGAGGGCCTGCGCGCCTGGCGCACCGAGCACGCCCCGCCGCTCGACATCGCGCCGCAGGAGATCGAGGCGCGCATCGAGGCACGCATCGAGGCGCGCCGCGCCCGCGACTGGGCGCTGTCCGACCAGATCCGCGACGAGCTTCTGTCGCTCGGCGTGGCCCTGAAGGACAATAAGGACGGCACCACCAGCTGGGAGCCGAAGCGGTGAGCGCGGCGGCGCTGCGCCCGGCGCTGCCGGGCGATACGCCGGCGCTGGCCGCGATCCTGCGCGCGGCCGTGTTCGAGCTGACGGCGGAGGACTACGACACCGACCAGCAGGAAGCCTGGGCTGCCGCGGCCGACGACGAGGCTGCCTTCGCCGCGCGCCTTGCCCGCGGCTTGACGCTGGTGGCGGTGCGGGGCGGGGCGCCGGTCGGTTTCGTCTCGCTGGCCGACAACCGGGTGATCGACCTGCTTTACATTCATCCTGAGTCCGTCGGCGAGGGCATCGCCGGCATGTTGTGCGCGGCAACTGAGAAACTGGCGCAGGCGCGCGGAGCCGAGAGCCTCACCGCCGATGCCAGCGACACCGCGCTCGGCTTCTTCCAGAAGCGCGGCTATGTCGCGCAGCGCCGCAACACCGTGCACCGCGGCGCGGTGTGGCTGGGCAACACCACGGTGCAAAAGCGCCTCGCGGAAGAGGGCACCGCGCCATGACCGTGGCCGGCTCTCTGCGCGAGCGCCTCTATCTGTTCGACACCACGCTGCGCGACGGCCAGCAGATGAACGGCGTCGACTTCACGCTTGCCGACAAGCTGCGGCTCATCGAACTGCTCGGCCGGCTGGGGCTCGATTATGTCGAGGGCGGCTATCCCGGCGCCAACCCGGCCGACACCGCATTGTTCGCGCAGCCGCGGCCGAGCGCGGCGCGCCTCACCGCCTTCGGCATGGTGCGGCGGCCCGGCCGCTCGGCGGCCAATGATCCAGGCTTTGTTGCGCTGCTGCAGGCCCACGCCGATGCCGTGTGCCTGGTCGCCAAGGCGTCGGCCTATCAGGTGCGGGTCGCGCTGGAGGCGGAGGAGGGCGAGAACCTTGCCGCCATCCGCGACAGCGTCGCCGCGGTGTGCGCCGGCGGGCGCGAGGCGCTGGTCGATTGCGAGCATTTCTTCGACGGCTTCAAGGAGAAGCCGGCTTACGCGCTGGCCTGCGCGCAGGCGGCCTATGAGGCCGGCGCCCGCTGGGTGGTGCTGTGCGACACCAATGGCGGCACGCTGCCGGAGGAGGTCGAGGCCATCGTCCGCGCGGTGGCCGAGGTCGTGCCGGGTGAGCGGCTCGGCATCCACGCCCATAACGACACCGGCCAGGCGGTGGCGAACTCCTTCGCCGCCGTGCGTGCCGGCGTGCGCCAGATCCAGGGCACGCTCAACGGCCTTGGCGAGCGCTGCGGCAATGCCGATCTGTGCGCGATCATCCCCACCCTGATGCTGAAGGGCGACTACGCCGCCCGGTTCGAGACCGGCATTTCGCGCGAGCGCCTCGGCGAGATCACCGCCGCCTCGCGCACGCTGGACGAGATCTTGAACCGCGCGCCGGACCCGCACGCCCCCTATGTCGGCGCGAGCGCCTTCGCCACAAAGGCCGGCATCCATGCCTCCGCCATCCTCAAGGACCCGGCGACCTATGAGCATGTGCCGCCCGCCAGCGTCGGCAATCGCCGTCGGGTGATGGTGTCCGACCAGGCCGGTCGATCCAACGTGCTGGCGGAACTGGACCGGCTCGGCATCGCCGTCGACCGTGCCGATCCGCGCCTTGGCCGCCTGCTGGACGAGCTGAAGGCGCGTGAGGCGGCGGGCTATGCCTATGAGGCGGCGGACGCGTCCTTCGCGCTGCTGGCGCACCGCGTGCTGGGCCATGTGCCGGAGTATTTCACCGTCGAGCGCTTCAGCGTGAACGTCGAGCGGCGCTACACCAAGAGCGGCGAGCAGGTCACCGTCGCCGAGGCCATCGTCAAGGTGCGGGTCGACGACGAGGTGATGATCTCGGCCGCCGAGGGCAACGGCCCGGTGAACGCGCTCGATCTCGCCTTGCGCAAGGACCTCGGCCGCTATCAGCCGGTGATCGCCGGCCTGAAGCTCACCGACTACCGCGTGCGCATCCTCGACGGCGGCACCGAGGCGGTGACGCGCGTGCTGCTGGAAAGCAGCGACGAAAGCGGCGCGCGCTGGACCACGGTGGGCGTCTCGCCCAACATCATCGACGCCTCGTTCCAGGCGCTGATCGACAGCATCGAATACAAGCTTCTGCGCAGCGGTGCCGCGGGGCAGGTGGGTGCGCCTATTCCGTCTCTGGGCATTCTTCCCTCTCCCGCCTGCGGGGGAGGGTGAGGGAGGGGGCACCGGCCGGGCGTGAAGCACGGCTGCGCAAGGCTGGAGTTCCCCCTCCGACCCGCTCCGAGGGCCACCTCCCCCGCACGCGGGAGAGGAAAATGGGGGCGCGCTGCGCCGAGCTCACATCCGGTCCATCACCTCGGCCGCCGCGGCGGCGCGCAGTTCGGCTTCCGGCACGGTGGCGAGCGCGGCGCGCAGGCGCGGCAGCACGGCGCGCGGATCTTCGGCGACCAGCAGGGAGATCGGGCGCGCGAGGTTCACGAAACCGGTGGCCTGCATATGGTCGAACAGGCCGAGAAGCGGGTCCCAGAAGCCGGCGACGTTCACCAGCATCACCGGCTTCGAGTGCCGGTTGAGCTGCACCCAGGTGAGCTGCTCGACCAGTTCCTCCAGCGTGCCGATGCCGCCCGGCAAGGCCACGAAGGCATCCGCCCGCTCGAACATCAGCCTTTTGCGCTCGTGCATGTCCTGCGTCACGATCAGCTCGTGGGCGTGGTCGAACGCTTGCTCCTTGCCGATGAGGAATTCCGGGATGATGCCGGTGACCCGCCCGCCGGCCTCGACGCAGGAGCGGGCGGTGAGCCCCATCAACCCGACGCCGCCACCGCCATAGACCAGCCGCACGCCCTCGCGCCCGAGATTGCGGCCGAGTTCGGCGGCGGCTGCCGCATAGACCGGATCGGCACCGGGCGCGGCACCGCAATACACGCATACGCTTCGAATGTTCGCCATGGGCACCATGTTGCCGTGCAGCGTGCCGGCGTCAAGCGCGAGGCCCCTTCGCTGGCGGCATGGTTGGAATTTGCGCCGGCCGGCACTATGTGCAGCCGGATGTTTGCTGCGCCGGTCGCCGGCGCCATGCCGATTTGAGGTTTCGTCCCTTATGAGCGCACCCGAAGCTGGAACGGCGACGCTGCGCGCGCCGGCGAAGGACGCTGGCGCCGTGCCGCGCGGCAGCCTCTTCGTCGCCCTGCGCGGCCTCACGCCCTATCTGTGGCCGTCCGACCGGCCGGACCTGCAGGCGCGCGTGCTGTGGGGGCTGGGCCTGCTGGTGCTGGCCAAGCTCGCCACCATGCTGGTGCCGTTCATCTTCAAATGGACCACCGATGCCATCGCCGCCGGCGAGGGTGCCAATGTCGCCTCCGACCATCTCGGCTGGCTGATCGGCGCTCCGGTGGCGCTGACGCTGGCCTATGGCCTGTCGCGCATGGTGATGGCCGGCATCACGCAATGGCGCGACGGGCTGTTCGCCAAGGTGGCGAGCCATGCGGTGCGCCAGCTCGCCAACGCCACCTTCCGGCACATGCACACCTTGTCGCTGCGCTTCCATCTGGAGCGCAAGACCGGCGGGCTGACGCGGGTGCTGGAGCGTGCGCGCGAGGGCATCGAGACCGTGGTGCGGATGATCGTGCTGCACCTCGCCCCCACCGTGCTGGAATTCGCGCTGGTGATCGGCGTGCTGCTCTGGCAGTTCGACTGGCGCTACGCGCTGGTGACGCTGGCGATGATCGGCGGCTACACGCTGTTCACCTTCGCGCTCACCGAATGGCGCATGTCGATCCGCCGGGCGATGAACGAGAGCGACACCGACGCCAACGCCAAGGCGGTCGACAGCCTGCTGAATTACGAGACGGTGAAGTATTTTTGCGCCGAACAGCGCGAGGCCGCCCGCTACGACGTCGCCATGGCGCGCTATGAGCGGGCCACCGTCCACACCTACACGTCGCTGGCATGGCTGAACGCCGGCCAGGCGGTGATCTTCACGCTCGGCCTCACCGCGGTGATGGTGCTGGTGGTCTACGACATCCGCGCCGGGCGGCAGTCGGTCGGCTCGTTCGTCATGGTCAACGCCATGATGATCCAGCTTTACCAGCCGCTGAACTTCCTCGGCATGATCTATCGCGAAATCAAGCAGTCGCTGATCGACATCGAGGCGATGTTCGCCATTCTCGCCCGCGCCCCGGAAATCGAGGACAAGCCGGGCGCCCGGCCGCTGGCGGCGTCGGGCGGCGCGGTGCGCTTCGAGAACGTGCACTTCTCCTACGATCCCGAACGCGAGATTCTGAAGGGCGTCTCGTTCGAGGTGCCGGCTGGGCGCACCGTGGCCATTGTCGGCCCCTCGGGCGCCGGCAAGTCGACCATCTCCCGGCTGCTGTTCCGCTTCTACGATGTCGATTCCGGCCGCATCACCATAGACGGCCAAGACATTCGCGAGGTCACGCAGGCCAGTCTGCGCGCCGCCATCGGCATGGTGCCGCAGGACACCGTGCTGTTCAACGACACGCTGGCCTACAACATCGCCTATGGCCGCGACGGCGCCGACGACGCGGCGGTGGCGGAAGCGGCGCGGCTGGCCAGCATCGACCAGTTCGTGCGCCAGACCCCGCGCGGCTATGCCACCGAAGTGGGTGAGCGGGGCTTGAAGCTCTCGGGCGGCGAAAAGCAGCGCGTCGCCATCGCCCGCACCATCCTCAAGGCACCGCCCATTCTGCTGCTGGACGAGGCCACCTCCGCACTCGACAGCCACACCGAGCGCGAGATCCAGGACGCGCTCGACAGCGTCTCGCGCGGGCGCACCACCCTGGTCATCGCCCACCGCCTGTCCACGGTGGTCAGCGCCGACGAGATCATCGTGCTGGCGCAAGGCCGCATCGCCGAGCGCGGCACGCATGGCGAGCTGATGGCACGCCAGGGCCTCTATCATTCGATGTGGGAACGCCAGCGCGAGGTCGACCGCGCCCGCGAGACTTTGGCGAAGGTGGGCGAGGCGGGCAGCGGCGCCGGCGTGAAGGACGCGGCGGAGTAGCGAGCCTTTGCCGTAGGCGTGAGCCGATGGTAACTTCCGCTTGTCGAGACGAGGTTCCCATGCCGCTCCATATTCGTGACATCGAGACCGACGCACTGGTGCGCGAATTGGCCCGGCGGAAAGGTGTGGGTCTTGCAGAGGCGGTGAAGCTGGCGGTGCAGGGCGAGTTGCGCCGTGACGAGCGCCCCATTCCGCTGCGCGACCGCCTGCGTGCAATCGCCGCTCCGCTGTCCGAGGTGCCGGATGCCGGTCCCCTGCCGAACAAGGCGTTTTTCGACTCCCTGTCCGGACATTGATCGCGTTCGGTCGGGGAGGTCATCGTGTATGTCGACGCTTCTGCGTTCCTCGCCGTGCTGTTTCAGGAGCCGGAGGCCGATCTGCTCGCCGATCGGCTTGAAGCCGCCGCGTGGCGCTGCACATCGCCTATAACCATATTCGAAGCCGTCGCCGGCCTTATGAGCCGGAACGCCTGTCGCGCGCAGATGCCGAGGCACGGCTGGCGGCGGTGATCGATGCCGCCGGCATCGATATCCTAACTCTGACGCCGGATATCGGCCGATCTGCTCTTGAGGCCTTCGACCGATATGGCAAAGGCGGCGGCCACCCGGCACAGCTTAATATGGGCGATTGCTTCGCGTATGCCTGCGCCAAGCTGCACAACGTGCCGCTGCTCTACAAGGGCAACGACTTCGCACGCACCGATCTGGCATGATCCCGCCCGCCCGCATTTGACGCGCCGCGCCCGCGCCTCTACCTGTGCGCTGCGCCGTGCGCGAAATCTGGAAAAAGCCCAAAACCATGTCCGTGCTCGACAGCATCCGCAGCAATCTCGCCCCCATCCACCCGGAAGGCCGCCGCTTCATCGCCATCGGCGCGGTGGTCGCGCTGCTGCTGCTGGTCTGGCTGCCGCCGCTGGGCTGGATCGCGGTGCTGATCACCGCCTGGATCGCCTATTTCTTTCGCGATCCGGCGCGGGTAACGCCGATCCGGCCGGGTCTCGTCGTCGCACCGGCGGACGGGCGGGTGTGCAAGGCGGGGCTGGTGGTGCCGCCGCCGGAACTCGGGCTCGGTTCGGTGGCGCTGCCGTGCGTTTCCATCTTCATGAGCGTGTTCGACGTGCATGTGAACCGCGCGCCGGTGTCGGGACGCATCGTGCGCATCGTCTACAAGCCCGGCAAATTCTTCAATGCCGACCTCGACAAGGCCAGCGAGCACAATGAGCGCAATGGCGTCGTGCTCGGTACGCCGTCCGGGTCGGTCGGCGTGGTGCAGATCGCCGGCCTCATCGCCCGGCGCATCGTCTGCTTCGTCCGCGAGGGCGACGATCTGCGCGCCGGCGAGCGCTTCGGGCTGATCCGCTTCGGCTCGCGGGTCGACGTCTATCTGCCGGCCGGCAGCAAGCTCGGCGTCGCCGAGGGCCAGCGCAGCATCGGCG
>JBGGNI010000103.1:0-18325 GCA_041287585.1 Xanthobacteraceae bacterium | reverse complement strand
GCTGCCGCGCCGGCTGCGGCACCGCAGCGGCTGGCCGCCGCGCCGGCAGCGGCGCCCGTCGCCGCGGCTCCGGCTGCCGCCGGCGGGTTCGTGGTGCAGATTGCCGCCCAGCGCTCGGAGGCGGAGGCCCAGGCGGCCTGGCGTTCGACGCAGGCGCGCTATCCCGGCGTTCTCGGCAGCTACCGCGCCAATATTCGCCGCGCCGATCTCGGCACCCGCGGCATTTACTACCGCGCTCAGGTCGGCCCGTTCGCCGGCAAGGACCAGGCCAACGAGCTGTGCCAGAGCCTGCGGGCCCAGGGCGGCGAGTGCATGGTGCAGAAGAACTGATTGGTCTTGCGCGCGGGGGCGGCGGTGCTTGACCCTCGCGCGCGGCAAGGCTAACCCCGCGCCATGCCACTCCCCCGCTCGCCCCGCGCCTTCATAACCGGCTGCGCCACCATCAGCCTGACGGCGGATGAGCGCGCCTTTCTGGCCGAGGCCGATCCGTTCGGCTTCATCCTGTTCCGCCGCAATATCGAGACACCCGAGCAGGTGCGGGCGCTGGTGGCCGATCTGCGGGCGAGCGTGGGACGGCCCGATGCGCCGGTGCTGATCGACCAGGAAGGCGGCCGGGTGCAGCGCCTCTCGCCGCCGCATTGGCCGGCCTATCCGCCCGCCGGCGTGTTCGCCGCCCGCGCCGAAGCCGGCGACTTGGAAGGCGCCCGCACCGCCGCCCGGCTCGGCGCCCGGCTGATGGCGGAAGACCTTGCCGAGCTGGGCGTGACGGTCGATTGCGTACCGTGCGCCGACCTGCGCTTGCCGGAGGGGCATGGCATCATCGGCGACCGCGCCTATGGCGCCACGCCGGGCCAGGTGGCGGCTCTGGCCCGCGCTGCGGCGGAGGGGCTGCTCGCCGGCGGCGTGCTGCCGGTGCTGAAGCACATTCCCGGTCACGGACGGGCGCGCGCGGACAGCCATGAGAGCCTGCCGGTGGTCGACACGCCGCGTGCCGAGCTTGAAGCGACCGACTTCGCCGTCTTCCGCGCGCTGGCCGATCTGCCGTTCGGCATGACAGCCCATGTGGTCTACACCGCCATCGACCCCGCGCATCCGGCCACCACCTCGCCGATCGTGATCGCCGACATCATTCGCGGCCATATCGGCTTCGACGGCGCGCTGATGAGCGACGATCTCTCCATGGGCGCCCTGTCCGGCACGCTGGCCGAGCGGGCACGGGCCTCGTTTGCCGCCGGCTGCGACCTCGCGCTGCATTGCAACGGGGTGCTGGAGGAGATGCGTGCCGTGGCCGCCGCAACTCCGGTGCTGGCGGGCGAGGCGGCGCGGCGCTGCGCGGCGGCGCTGGCGCAGCTCGGCGCGCCTTCGCCGATCGCGGTTTCGCAGGCGCGGGAGCAATTTTCGGCTATGATCGCGGCGTCCTGAACAAAGGCGCGATCACCGCGATGGAGAGAAGCGAGTTCGTCTTCGAGGCGACGGCGCCGCGGCGTGCCGACGAGGCGGCGCTGGTGATCGACGTCGACGGCTTCGAAGGCCCGCTGGATCTGCTGCTCGCCCTTGCCCGCACCCAGAAGGTCGATCTGGCGCGGATTTCCATCCTGCGCCTCGCCGAGCAGTATCTCGCCTTCGTCGAGGCAGCGCGGCGCATCCGGCTGGAGCTTGCCGCCGACTATCTGGTGATGGCGGCGTGGCTCGCCTTCCTGAAATCGCGGCTGCTGCTGCCGGACCCGCCCAAGGAGGAGGGGCCGAGCGCCGCCGACCTCGCCGCAGACCTTGCCGGCCGGTTGCGCCGGCTGGAGCGCATCCGCGCCGCCGCCGCCCATCTGGTCACCCGCGACCGGCTCGACCAGGACGTGTTCGCCCGCGGCCGCACGGAGGCGAGCGCCGCCGGGCAGCCGGTCTATACGGCGAGCCTCTATGATCTGCTGGCTGCCTATGCGGCGCAGCGGCAGAAGAATGCGCATGGCCATGTGCGGGTCGCCGCCCGCACCGTGCTCTCGCTGGCCGAAGCCCGTGAGCGGCTGGAACGGCTGATCGGCCGCCTGCCCGGCAGCGGGGATTGGGCGCGGCTGGACGGCTTCCTGCTGAACTGGCTCGCCGACCCGGCCCAGCGCGCCACAGCGCTGGCCGCGGGGTTCGCCGCCAGCCTCGAAATGGTGCGCGAAGGCCGCATCGACATGCTGCAGGAAGCCCCGTTCGGCCCGATCTGGGTGCGCCCGCGCACCGCGGACGGGACGTGAGCATGGGGAAGGCGGCACCGCGTGCCCCCTCCGACGATGCCGTCGAGCCGCCCGCGCCGCGCCGCGCCCCGGCCCTGCGGCTATTGGAAGCGATGCTGTTCGCCAGTGCCGAGCCGCTCGACGAGGCGACGCTGGCCGCGCGCCTGCCGGAGGGGGCGGACCTCAAGGCCCTGCTGGCCGAGCTGGCCGCGGACTATGCCGGGCGCGGCGTCAATCTGGTGCGCGTCGCCGGCAAATGGACGCTGCGCACCGCGCCGGATCTCGGCTTCCTTCTGGCCCGCGACCGGCCCGAGCCGCGCAAGCTGTCGCGCCCGGCACTGGAGACGCTCGCCATCCTTGCCTATCACCAGCCGGCAACCCGTGCCGAGATCGAGGAAATTCGCGGGGTCTCCACCAGTAAGGGCACGCTCGACGTGCTGTTGGCGACCGGGTGGGTGCGGCTGCGCGGGCGCCGGCGCAGCCCCGGCCGGCCGGTGACCTATGGCACCACCGAGGCCTTCCTGCTGCATTTCGGGCTGGACGCCATTCAGGACCTGCCGGGCCTCGACGAACTGAAAGGCACCGGCCTGATCGAGGCCGGCGTCGCCGCCGGGCTCACCGTGCCGCTGCCGGGCGACGCCGCCGCCCTGCGCGATGACGAAGACCCGTTGGAAGACCCGCTGGAGCCGCTCGACGATGCGGACGCCGTCGGCGAGGGCGAGGAGGCGGACTGAATGCTGGCCGAACGCATGCGCACCCCGGCGTCCATCGCCAGCCGGCTGGCGATCGAAGAGGTGCGCCACCTCTACGGTACGCTGGAAGCGCTGCGCGGTGTCTCGCTGACCGTGGAGCCGGGCGAGATCGTCTGCCTGCTCGGCGATTCCGGCTGCGGCAAGACCACGCTGCTGCGGGTGGTGGCCGGCATGGAGCGGCCGAGCGGCGGCCGGGTCCGGCTGGACGGCGCGGTGGTGGCGGGGCCGGAGGCGTTCGTGCCGCCGGAGCGGCGCAATATCGGCCTCGTCTTCCAGGACTATGCGCTGTTTCCGCATCTGACCAATCTGGAGAATGTCAGCTTCGGCCTGCATCGTCTGCGGCGGGCCGATGCGCAGGCCGAAGCGCGCCGGGCGCTCGCTCGTGTCGGGCTGGAACGCTATGCCGATGATTATCCTCACGCTTTGTCCGGCGGCGAGCAGCAGCGCGTGGCGCTGGCCAGAGCCTTGGCGCCGCGGCCCGGCATCGTGCTGATGGACGAGCCGTTCTCCGGGCTGGACCAGCGCCTGCGCGGCCGGGTGCGGCGCGAGACGCTGGACATGCTGCGCGAGGCGCGCGCCACCTGCATCATCGTCACCCACGACCCGGAGGAGGCGATGCGGCTGGGCGACCGCATCGCGCTGATGCGCGCCGGCCGCCTGGTGCAGCTCGGCACGCCGGCTATGCTTTACCGAACGCCGGTCGATCTCGCCGCCGCCCGCTTCTTCAGCGAATTGAACGAGATTGAGGGCGAGGTGCGCGGTGGCCGGCTGCACACCGCGCTCGGCACCTGGCCGGCACCGGGGCTGGGTGAGGGCGAAGTGGGCGTTGCGGCGGTGCGCCCGCAGGGCATCGAACTCGGCGCGCCGAGCGCCGGTCTGCCAGATGCCGGTGTGCTCGGGCGCGTGGTGGCGCACCGCTTTCTCGGCGAGATCGATCTCTACGAGGTGGCGGTGGACGAATGCGAACGGCCCTTGCTTGCCCGTTGCCGGCCGGTTGCCGGCCTCTCGGTGGGTCACGAGGTGCGGGTGAGCGTCGAGGCTGCCGAAGTCCTTGTCTTCGCCACACGCGGCGCCTAGATCAGCACCGGGCACAGTGCGGCGTCGGCGCAAAAGCGCTTCGCACTTTTCGGCGCCATGCTAGTGTCCGGTCTGAATTGAGGTGTGCCGCCCCGGGGGCGGCCGCACACCGCTGCAGGGAGTAGGGTTCATGGGTTCGCTGAGCATCTGGCACTGGATCATCGTGCTGGTGGTCGTGCTGCTCCTGTTCGGCCGCGGCAAGCTGTCGGAGCTGATGGGTGACGCCGCCAAGGGCATCAAGGCCTTCAAAAAGGGCATGGCCGAGGACGAGCCGCCGGCGGCCAAGCCGTCCGAGCCGGTTCGCACCATCGACCACCAGGCCGCCGTCGAGGCCGAGCGCAGCAAGATCGGCTAAGGCCGTCCGACTGCGACATCGCCTAGGGCACCGGCAGGGGAGGGGCTGTTCACGCGGCCCCGGCAGAATTCATGTTGGATATCGGCTGGTCCGAGCTGTTGGTCATCGGCATCGTCGCGCTTGTCGTGATCGGCCCGAAGGAGCTGCCGGGCGTGCTGCGCTCGGTGGGCAAGACGGTTACGAAACTCCGGCGCATGGCCGGCGAGTTTCAGGGCCAGTTCCAGGAAGCGCTGCGCGAGGCCGAACTCGACGGCCTGAAGAAGGACTTCACCGATTTCGGCGACACCGCGCGCAACTCCCTGTCCGGCGCGCTGCCGACCAACCCGCTGCTCGACCTTGAATCGGATGTGAAATCGGCGATCTCGGTGTTCGAGACCCCGCCGGCCACACCGCTGCCCGCAAGCTTCCCGCCGCCGCCTGAGCCGGTGCCGGTCTCGCCGGCCGCGATCGAGCAGGAGGTGAAGGCCGTGGCGCTGGTGCCGGTGGCCAAGCCCGACCCGGCCGCACCGGCTCTGTTGGAGCCTGAGGCTGCCGCCAAGCCGAAGCCCAGGCGCACGGCAAAGGCAGCACTGCCCGATGCGGTGCCGGATCCAAATGCCCCGGAGCCTGACCTGAAACCCAAGCCCAAGCGCAAGTCGCGGGCGAAGCCGGCCGTGCCGGAGCAGGATGCATGAGCCAGGATGACATCGACGCCAGCAAGGCGCCGCTGATCGAGCACCTGATCGAGCTGCGGTCGCGGTTGATCAAGTCGCTGATCGCGTTCTTCCTGGCGTTCTTCGGCTGCTTCATGCTGGGCAAATATATCTACAATATTCTGCTGTGGCCGTTCGAATTCGCCGCCGGCGGCAGCGAGCACGTCAAGCTCATCTACACCGCGCCGCAGGAATTCCTGTTCACGCAGATTAAGCTCGGCATGTTCGGCGCCGCGTTCATCTCGTTTCCCGTGGTGGCGACGCAGATCTACATGTTCGTCGCGCCGGGCCTCTACAAGCACGAGCGCGGCGCCTTCGCGCCTTACCTGGTGGCGACGCCGGTGTGCTTCTTGCTCGGGGCATCGTTCGTCTATTTCGTCGCCATGCCGCTCGCCATGACCTACTTCCTGTCGATGCAGCAGCTCGGCGGCGCGGGTGCGGCGGAAATCTCCATGCTGCCGCAGGTGAGCGAATATCTCGCGCTGATCATGACGCTGATCTTCGCCTTCGGCATCTGCTTCCAGCTCCCGGTCATTCTCACGCTGCTGGCGCAGATCGGGCTGGTGACCTCCGACCAACTGCGCAAGGCGCGGCGCTACGCCATTGTCGGCGTGTTCGTCGCCGCCGCGGTGCTGACCCCGCCGGACGTGGTGAGCCAGTTCGCGCTCGCCATCCCGACCTTGCTTCTCTACGAGGTCTCGGTCTACCTCGTGCGCGTCGTCGAAAAGCGGCGGGCGGCGGCGGCAACGGCGGATGGGGAAGCCACCCCGGCCGCCTGATCGGAACCGGGCGACAGGCGAGACTTCGATGCACGACATCAAATGGATCCGCGAGGAACCCCACGGCCTCGTGCGGGCGCTGACGCGGCGCGGGACGCCGGAGATTGAGGCGCAGGCGCTGGTCGATAGCCTGCTGGCGCTCGACGAGCGCCGACGCAGCGGAATCGCCAAGCTGGAAGAGTTGCAGGCCCGCCGCAACTCTGCCTCCAAGGAGATCGGCGCCGCCAAGAAGGCCAGGGACGAGGCCGCCGCCTCCGCGCTGATGGACGAGGTCGGCCGCATCAAGACCGACATTCCGGCGCTGGAAGAGGAAGTGAAGACGGCGGAGCGCCAGCTCCACGACGCGCTCGCCGCCATCCCCAACGCGCCGCTGGACGACGTGCCGGACGGGGCGGACGAGCACGACAATGTCGAATATGTGCTGGAGCCGCGCGAGGACCTGCCCTCCGGCACCGTGCCGGTGCCGATGTGGCGTGACTACATCTTCAAGCCGGAGCAGCATTTCGAGATCGGCGAAGCGCTCGGCCAGATGGATTTCGAGACCGCAGCCAAGCTCTCCGGCGCCCGCTTCGTGGTGTTGAAGGGCCCGACCGCCCGGCTCGCCCGCGCACTGGGCCAGTTCTTCCTCGACACCCACACCGCCGAGCACGGCTATCTGGAAGTGGCGCCGCCGCTCTTGGTGCGCGACGACGCGATGTTCGGCACGGCGCAACTGCCGAAGTTTCGGGATGATCAGTTCCGGGCGGGCGAGGAGCATTGGCTCATCCCCACCGCCGAGGTGCCGCTGACCAACCTCGTGCGCGAATCCATCCTGAGCGAGGAAGAACTTCCGCTGCGCCTCACCGCGCTCACCCCCTGCTTCCGCGCGGAAGCGGGTTCCGCGGGGCGGGATACGCGGGGCATGATCCGCCAGCACCAGTTCGAGAAGGTGGAACTCGTCTCCATCACCACGCCGGAGCAGTCGGATTTCGAGCAGGAGCGCATGCTGGCCTGCGCCCAGGCGGTGCTGAAGAAGCTCGGCCTGCATTATCGCGTGCAGCGGCTGTGCACCGGCGACATGGGGTTCGCCTCCGGGCGGACCTTCGACATCGAGGTGTGGCTGCCGGGGCAGGATGCCTATCGCGAGATTTCCTCGGTTTCCACCTGCACGGATTTTCAGGCGCGGCGGATGAATGCGCGCTACCGGCCGTCGGGCGGCAAGGCGACGCGGTTCGTGCACACGCTGAACGGTTCCGGCGTGGCGGTCGGCCGGGCGCTGGTGGCGGTGCTGGAGACCTATCAGAATGCCGACGGCTCGGTTGCGGTGCCGGACGTGCTGAAGCCCTATATGGGCGGGCTGAACCGGATCGAGCGGGTGAACTGATGCGCATATTGGTCACCAATGACGACGGCATCCACGCCCCAGGCCTGGAGGCCTGCGCCCGCATCGCCCGCGCGCTGTCCGACGACGTGTGGGTGGTGGCGCCGGAGACCGACCAGTCCGGCGTGTCGCATTCGCTGTCGCTGTCCGATCCGCTGCGCCTGCGCAAGGTTGACGAGCGCCGCTTCGCGGTGAAGGGCACGCCGACCGACTGCGTCATCATCGCGGTGCGCCACATTTTGCCGGATTGGAAGCCGGACCTCGTGCTGTCCGGCGTCAATCGCGGGCAGAACGTCGCCGAGGATGTCGGCTATTCCGGCACGGTGGCCGGGGCGATGGAAGGCACCATTCTCGGCATCCCCTCCATTGCGCTGTCGCAGGCGTTCGGCCCGGCGACGCGGCACGCGCCGGATTTCGGCACCGCCGAGCATTTCGCGCCCGATATCGTCCGCACTTTGCTCGACGAGGGCATTCCGCCCGGCATCCTCATCAATGTGAACTTCCCGCCGCGCCCGGCCGACCAGGTGACCGGCGTCGCGGTAACCGCGCAGGGGCGCCGCGACCAGGCCTTGATGCGGATCGACGAGCGTCAGGACGGGCGCGGCAATCCGTATTTCTGGATCGGCTTCGAGCGCCGCACCGCGGAATCCGTCAATGGTTCCGACCTTTATGCGCTCGACCATGGCCGCATCTCCATCACCCCGCTGCGCCTCGACATGACGGACGAGCCGATGATGACCCAGCTCGCCCAGCGCTTCGCGACCTGAGCCGATGGGCGGGCCCGGCGGCGACGACGACCTGCCGGAAGCGCTGCCGCGCGTGGCGCTGATGCTGGCGCTGCGCAAGCGGGGCCTGCGCGAGCCGGCGGTAATGCGCGCCTTCGAGCAGGTGCCGCGCGACCGCTTCGTCGAGCCGGAGAGCCGCCCGCTGGCCTGGGCCGACCAGGCGCTGCCGATCTCCTGCGGCCAGACCATCAGCCAGCCCAGCGTCATCGCCTGGTCGACCGAGGCGCTCGATCTCGGTCCGACCCACAAGGTGCTGGAAGTGGGCACCGGCAGCGGCTACCACGCCGCGCTGCTCGGCCGCATCGCCCGCGCGGTGGTGACGCTGGAGCGCTTCCGCACGCTGGCCGCGAGCGCGGCGGAACGCCTGCGCGATCTCGACATCCGCAATGTCGAGGTGGTGGTGGCGGACGGCGCGCTGGGCTGGCCGGCCGGCGCGCCCTATGACCGCATCGTGGTCAATGCGGCGGTGGAGCGGGTGCCGCCGGCGCTGTTCGAGCAATTGGCCGAGAACGGCGTGCTGGTGGCGCCTGTCGGCCCGCCGGAGGCAGCGCAGATGCTGACGCGTTTCGCCCGTACCCGCAGCGGCCTGGTGGTGCGCGAACTGGTGCGGGTGCGGTTCGTGCCGCTGCTGCCGGGCGTCGCCAGCCGGCTGTAGGTGCCTCGATACATCTGCGCCTTTTCGGCCACAGCCCGCCGTGAATTCGCCGAAATTCCGGCGGCCTCCGCACCCGTTTAAGCGGCTGTTTACCTATACGGCTGCTTAATCTTTCGCATGTGCAGCGTTCGGGTGTGTTGCGATGCGTAGTTCATTTTTAGCGTCCGGTTCCCGGTCATTGGTCCGTTTGACGGCCGTCGCATTGCTGGCCGGAACGGCCGCGGCGTGCAGTACCGACACGACCCGCTTCGGCGATGCCGGGGCCAGTCCGTTTGCGTCTAATCCGCCGGCGCCGGCCTATACCGGCTCGGTGGCCGCCGCGCCGTCCTCCGCCGTGCAGAGCGCGCCGATCGCGCCGCCCGCCGCTCCGTACGGTGCGGCGCCGGCCTACAGCACAGCGCCCGCTTATGGGGCCGCTCCGGCTTACGGCGCGGCTCCTGCGGCCCCGGCGGCGCAGCCGGCCTCCTATGTGGCCAATCCGCCGCCCGCCGCCCAACCGCTGTACGGCGCGCCGCGCATCATTCAGCCGAGCCCGTCGCCGCGCCTGGCCGCTGCCCCGGCACCGGCCGCGCCGCGCGCCACCCCGGCGGCCGCCGGCACGCATGTGGTCGCCGCCGGCGAGACGCTGTCGTCCATTTCCCGGCTCTATGGCCTGCCGCTGGCCTCGCTCGCCGGTGCCAACGGTCTGAGCGTTACCGCCGCGCTGCGGACCGGCCAGCACATCGCCATTCCCAGCGCCGCGGCGCAGACCCTGACCCACCCGGCGACCGTCGCCGCTGCGGCGCCGAAAGCGGCTCCGGCCGCACCGGCGAAGGCGACCACCACCCCGGTGACCACCGCCGCGGCGGCCGCACCGAAGCCGCTTGCGGCCCCCGCCACCGCAGCGGCCAAGACCCCCGCCGTTGCGCCCGTCAAGACGGCCGCTGTGACCCCCGCCGCGGCGGCCACCGTGCCGGCAAAGCCGGAACCGAAGGCGGAGACCATCGCCGCGGTGAAGCCGGCCGAAACGCCGGCCGACGTGCGCGAGGCCGAGGCCGGCATGCAGTTCCGCTGGCCGGTGCGCGGGCGCGTCATTTCCGGCTTCGGTCCCAAGCCCGGCGGCCAGCAGAATGAGGGCATCAACGTCTCGGTGCCGGAAGGCACCTCGGTGAAGGCGGCCGAGGACGGCGTCGTCGCCTATGCCGGCAACGAATTGAAGGGCTACGGCAATCTGGTGCTGATCAAGCACGCCGACGGCTGGGTGACGGCCTATGCCCACACCAGCGAGATCGACGTGAAGAAGGGCGAGACCGTCAAGCGCGGCCAGGTGATCGCCAAGGCCGGCCAGACCGGATCGGTGACCTCGCCGCAACTGCACTTCGAGATCCGCAAGGGCTCGCAGCCGGTCGATCCGTCCTCGCACCTCGCCGGTTTGTGATCAGCCGGAGGCGCCGCCGAGCGGCACCTCCAGGCGCCCTGCCAGATCCTGCACATATTGCCACGCGGTGCGCCCCGAACGGGCACCCCGCGTGGTTGCCCATTCCAGACACTCGCGGCGCAGAGTTTCAGGGTCGACGGCGAGCTTAAAATGCGCGGCATAGCCGCCGACCATGGCGAGATAGTCGTCCTGGCTGCATTTGTGGAAGCCGAGCCAGAGACCGAACCGGTCCGACAGCGAGACTTTTTCCTCCACCGCCTCGCCGGGATTGATGGCGGTGGAGCGCTCGTTCTCCATCATGTCGCGCGGCAGCAAATGCCGGCGGTTCGAGGTGGCGTAGAACAGCACATTCTCCGGCCGCCCCTCGATGCCGCCCTCCAGAACCGCCTTCAGCGACTTGTAGGACGTGTCGTCGCCGTCGAACGACAGGTCGTCGCAGAACACGATGAAGCGGAACGGCGCCGGCCGCAGCAGCGCCATGAGCGCGGGCAGGGATTCGATGTCCTCGCGGTGAATCTCGATGAGCTTCAACGCGCTGGAGCCGTTCGCGGCGTTCACGTCTGCATGGGCGGCCTTCACCAGCGAGCTCTTGCCCATGCCGCGCGCGCCCCACAGCAGCGCATTGTTGGCCGGCAGGCCGCGGGCGAAGCGGGCGGTGTTGTCGATGAGCTGGTCGCGGGTGCGGTCGATGCCCTTGAGCAGCGCCAGCGCTACCCGGTTGACCCGCGCCACCGGCTCCAGACGGCGTTCCGTGGCCTGCCAGACGAAGGCGTCGGCGGCATTCAGGTCCGGCGGCGGCGGCGGTGGCGGCGAAAGCCTCTCCAGCGCCTCGGCGATGCGGGCGAGGGCGAGGCTCAGCGCGTCGGGGCAGGCGGTCATGGCGGGTCCTCCAGGCCGGGAGATATCGGGCCGGGATATCGGGCGGGGAGTTCCTGGGCAAGCGGCGGCCGGCGCGATTGCATTCCGGGGGCGCGCCAGTATAGTCCGCGCCGCTTCGCCGGGCATTCGCGCCCGCCTCGTATTCCGACGGACAGGGAACGTCTATGTTCATCACGCCCGCCTATGCGCAGGCCGCCGGCCCCGCCGGCACCGACATGCTGATGTCGCTGCTGCCCTTCGTGCTGATCTTCGTGATCATGTATTTTCTGATCCTGCGCCCGCAGCAGCGCAAGGTGAAGCTGCACCAGGAGATGGTGAAGGGCGTGCGCCGCGGTGACACCGTGGTGACCTCCGGCGGCCTCATCGGCAAGGTGTCGCGGGTGATCGACGACAATGAGATCGAGCTTCAGGTCGGCGAGGGCGTGAAGGTTCGTCAGCTCCGCGGCATGATTTCGGACGTGCGCGCCAAGGGCGAGCCGGCCAAGGAAGACAGCGCCGCGTGAAGCGCGCAGGCGAGCCGCGGCCCGCGGCGCGCAGGATCGGACCGACATGCTGTATTTCTCACGATGGAAGGCCTGGGCGATCGTCGCCGTCTCGGCGTTGATCTGCCTGCTGGCGGTGCCGAGCGTGCTGCCGACTGCGGTCTATGATTCGCTGCCGTCCTTCCTCCAGCGCAAGATCGTGCTGGGCCTCGACCTTCAGGGCGGCTCCTATATCGTCCTGCAGGTCGACACCGCCGAGGTGCGCAAGGCCAAGCTGGAGCAGATGCGCGACGATGCGCGCCGGCTGCTGCGCGACGCCCGCATCGGCTACAGCGGTTTGAACATCGTCGATAATTCGGTGCAGGTGCGCATCCGCGACGGGCAGGATGCCGCCGCCGCCGTCACCAAGCTGCGCGAGATCGCGCAGCCGCTGGGCGGCGTGCTCCAGACCTCCGGCCAGCTCGACGCCACAGTGACGGCGTCCGGCGGGCTGATCACCATTGCGCCGACCGAGGCCGGGCTTCAGGCCCGCACCATCCAGGCGGTGAGCCAGTCCATCGAGATCGTGCGCAAGCGCATCGACCAGCTCGGCACCACCGAGCCGTCGATCCAGCGCCAGGGTTCGGACCGCATCCAGGTGCAGGTGCCGGGCCTGCAGGACCCCTCGCGCCTCAAGGCGCTGCTGGGCCAGACCGCCAAGCTCACCTTCCGCATGGTCGACATGACGATGAGCCCGCAGCAGGCGCTGCAGACGCGCCCGCCGGCGGAGTCGGAGGTGCTGAATTCGCAGAGTCAGCCGCCGCAGCCCTATCTGGTGCAGCGCCAGGTGATGGTTGCCGGTGAGGATCTGGTGGACGCGCAGCCGGGCTTCGATCCGCAGACCCGCGAGCCAATCGTCTCGTTCCGCTTCAATTCCAACGGCGCACGCCGCTTCGCCGACGCTACCCAGCAGAATGTCGGCCGGCCGTTCGCCATTGTGCTCGACAACCAGGTGGTCTCGGCCCCGGTGATCCGCCAGGCGATTCTCGGCGGCTCCGGCCAGATCAGCGGCAATTTCACCGTAACGGAAGCCAACGACCTCGCCATTCTGCTGCGCGCCGGCGCCCTGCCGGTGCCGCTCCAGGTGGTGGAGGAGCGCACCGTGGGCCCCGGCCTCGGCGCCGATTCGATCCATGCCGGCCTGGTCGCCTCGGTGGTCGGCGCCGGCTTGGTGGCCGCCTTCATGATCGCCACCTACGGCCTGTTCGGTGTCATCGCCAATGTGGCGGTGGCGATCAATGTCGGCATGATCTTCGGCCTGCTGGCGCTGCTGGGCGCCACGCTGACGCTGCCGGGCATCGCCGGCATCGTGCTCACCGTGGGCATTGCAGTGGATTCCAACGTGCTGATCTATGAACGCATCCGTGAGGAGGCGCGCGCCGGGCGCTCGGCGATTTCGGCGATCGATGCCGGCTTCACGCGCGCGCTCGCCACCATTCTGGATTCGAACATCACCACCTTCATCGCGGCGGCGGTGCTGTTCTATATCGGTTCCGGCCCGGTGCGCGGCTTCGCCGTCACCTTCGGCATCGGGATCATGACCACCGTGTTCACCGCCTTCACGCTGACCCGGCTAATGGTCGCCATGTGGGTGCGCTGGAAGCGCCCGCAGCGCGTGCCGATCTGAGGAGGCGAACCCTATGCGACTTCTGCGGATCGTACCGGACGAGACCAATTTCGATTTCATGCGCTTCCGGCGCGTGAGCTTCCCGATATCCGCGCTGCTGTCGATCGTGGCGCTGGTCGCGTTCATGACGATGGGGCTGAATTTCGGCATCGACTTCAAGGGCGGCACCCTGCTGGAGGTGCGCTGGCCCTCCGGCACCGTGGACACCGGCGGCGTGCGCACCAAGCTGGAGCAGCTTCAGCTCGGCGAAGTGCAAATCCAGGAGGTCGGCAGCCAGGGCGAGGTGCTGATCCGCATCGCCCAGCAGCCCGGCGGCGAGGCGGCGCAGCAGGCGGTGGTGCAGAAGGTGCGCGACGCGCTCGGCAGCGAGGTGGAATACCGCCGCGTCGAGGTGGTGGGTCCGCGCGTATCGCAGGAACTGCTCAGCTACGGCATCATCGGGCTGATGCTGGCGGTGGTCTGCATCCTGATCTATCTGTGGTTGCGCTTCGAATGGCAGTTCGCGCTCGGCGCCTCCATCGCGAACTTCCACGACATCGTGCTCACCATCGGCTTCATGTCGATCTTCCAGATCGACTTCGACCTCACCAGCGTCGCCGCGCTGCTGACCATTCTTGGCTATTCGCTCAACGACACCATCGTCATCTATGACCGCATCCGCGAAATGCTGCGGCGCTACAAAAAAATGCCGATCGACCAGTTGCTCAACCAGTCGGTCAATTCCACGCTGTCGCGCTCGGTCATCACCCATGTCACCGTCACGCTGGCGCTGCTTGCCCTGGTGCTGTTCGGCGGGCGGGCGATCCACAGCTTTTCGGTGACCATGATGTTCGGCGTGGTGCTGGTGGGTACCTACACCTCGGTGTTCATCGCGTCCCCGCTGCTGATCTATCTCGGCGTCACCACGCGCTCCATGGATGAGGCTGGCAAGGAGCCGAAGAGCGGGCCAGCGGCGAAGGCGGAGCGGACGGCCGGCTGAGGCGGGTGGCGCGCATGGCCGATGCCACCCACCCCCATCTGCCGCGGCAGGTGCCCATCGAAGGCTATGGCGCCGGCTTCTTCCACTTCGCCGGCATGGCGTCCTCCGGCTCCGTGCTGGCCTTGCCGTCCGGCATTCATGCCTGGGCAGCGGCCACGACTGGCGATATCGATGCCGACTCGCTTGGCCTGGTGTTCGCCGAGGCCGGCGCCATCGAGTATCTGATCATCGGCACCGGCGCCGAACCCTGGGCGATGCCGGAAAGCTTGCGCTGGCGCTGCCGCGATGTCGGGCTGCGGGTGGATGCGATGCCGACGCGGGCGGCGGCCTCGACCTATAATGTGCTGCTGGCTGAGGGTCGCCCGGTCGCCGCTGCCCTGCTGGCGCTGGCGTGACGAGGGCCGGATGAGCGCCGCCGACACCGACTATTGTTCCGCTCTGGTGCGCCGGCTCGACCGGGATCGCTACATAGCCGACCTGTTTGCGCCCACTCCGGCACGCGACGCCCTGTTCGCGCTGCACGCCTTCAACGCCGAAATTGCGCGGGTGCGCGACGCGGTCACCAATCCGCTGGCTGGCGAAGTGCGGCTGCAATGGTGGAGCGATGCGCTGATCGGCGATGCGCGCGGCGACGTGCGGGCCAATCCGGTGGCCGGCGCGCTGCTCGACGCGGTGGAGGCGCACCGCCTGCCGCGCCAAACCTTCTTTGCGCTGCTCGATGCGCGGGTGTTCGATCTCTACGACGACCCGATGCCGACCCTGCACGATCTGGAGGGTTATGCCGGCGAGACCTCCTCCGCGCTGATCCGGCTGGCGACACTGGTGCTCACCGGGGCCAGCGACACGCTCTCGGCCCGCGCCGCCGGCCATGCCGGGGTTGCCTTCGCCATCAGCGGCCTGTTGCGCAACTTTCCGATCCACGCGCGGCGCGGCCAGTGCTACGTGCCGCTCGACATTTTGCGGGCCAACGGGTCCGGCCGCGACGAGGCGGTGTCCGGCCGGGCAACGCCCGGCCTCCGAGCCGCGCTGGCGGCGCTGCGGGCCGCGGCGCGGCGCCATTATGAAGAAGCGGTGTCGACGCTGGAGGCTGTGGACCCGGCCAATCTGCCGGCCTTCCTGCCGCTCGCTCTGGTGCCTGGCGATCTCGCCCGCATGGATCGCGCCGACGCCGACCCCTTTGCACCGCTCCCCGGTGGCCCGCGTCTCGCCCGCCTGTGGCGGCTGTGGCGCGCCGCGCGGCGCGGGCGGCTGAGTTAGATTCCGCGTCGTACCCGGTCCGTCATGTTCAGCCGGTCGCGGATGATTCGTTCCAGCACCTCGCGCTGCTGCGCCCCGACTGCGAGCTGGCCGATCTGGTCGATCTGGTTCAACGCGACCAGGCGCAGCAGATCATCGCGCACCATGCCGTCGGAATCGCGCGGCAGGGCGTCGACGATCTGGATGTGCTCCGGCGGAAGCTGGCCGGGCAGGGCTGCGACGAGCTGCGCACGCAGCGCCTCAGTGGTTACCGAGGGCGGTGCCTCGACAAAGGCGTAAAGCCCGAAGCTGCCGCCGGCGGTGGGGAAATCCGTGATGTGGACGCCGCGGACCCCCCCAGTGCTGCCGATTTCCGTGGCGATGCGCGGGCCTTCCTGCATGGCGCGCGGGCCGCGGCCTTCGGTGTCCTGGTAGTTCAGCAGGCGGCGGGTGACGAAGATGTAGAGCTGCTTGCCGGTGCTCATCCACACCCGGTTCAGCACGCTCTTGTGCGCCAGGATGCGCTTCTCGCGCGCGGTGAGCGCCTGCGGGCAATAGGAGCGCTTGTGCTTCAGCAAATGCCGCAGATCCTCATAGGCGGCGATGCGGAACAGTTTGCTACGTGTGCGGAAGCACACCGCAAGCTGGAAATCCATCAGCACCGCGGTGCCGTCGGCCGCATACAGCCAGTTCTGCTGCTTGGCGAGGTCGTTATGGGCGATGTTGCGGCGGTGCACTGCCCGCAGCCCGGCGCGGGCGGAGCGGAAGAACTCGATATCGCCGTGCGGGCGGGCGAGCTGGAGCGGCAAGCCGTCGATGAAGCCGCGCACCAGATGACCTTCCTCGATCGCATAGAGCGGCACGGTGTGGCCGCCGCCGTCCGCCCGCTCCAGCGCGCGGGCTTCGCGGCGGGCGAAATGGCGGGCGAGCGGCTTCACCCACCAGGCGACATCGTCGTAGCGCCGCCGCACGGCAGGGTGCTGGCGCCCATCCGCATCGTGCCAGATGCCGCGCTCGATGGTGCTGAAGATGTCGCGCTTCAGCACGGCGTCCTGCGTAAACGTCCCGCTCATGCGGCGGCCTCGTGCCCGGCATCGGCGAAGTCGCGCGCCCAGCGGTCGAGATCGGCCAGCGCGCGGGCGGCCATGGCGTTCTTGCGGGCAAGCCCACGCGCCGGGCCGCGCAGCTTGCGGCCGTCCTCACCGGTCTTCGGTTCCTCCGGCAGCGGGGGGAACAAGCCGAAATTCACGTTCATCGGCTGGAACGAGCGCGGCCCCGGCTCCAGCGTCTCGATGTGCCCGCCGGTGATGTGGGCGAGCAGTGCGCCATGGGCGCTGGTCGGTGGCGGCGGCGCGAACGCCACGCCGAGCCGTTCCGCGCTCGCGAACAGGCCGGCGAGCAGGCCCATGGCGGCGCTCTCGACATAGCCTTCGCAGCCGGTGATCTGCCCGGCAAAGCGCAGGCGCGGCTCGGCCTTGAGCCGCAGCGTCGGGTCCAGCAGCTTCGGCGAATTGAGGTAAGTGTTGCGGTGCAGCCCGCCGAGCCGGGCGAACTCCGCGCGCTCCAGACCCGGAATCATGCGGAACAGCCGGGTCTGGTCACCATGGCGGGTCTTGGTCTGGAAGCCGACCATGTTGAACAGCGTGCCCAGCGCATTGTCCTGGCGCAACTGCACCACGGCATGGGCCTTCACGGTCGGGTTGCGCGGATTGGTGAGGCCGACCGGCTTCATCGGCCCGTGGCGCAGCGTTTCCGGGCCACGCGCCGCCATCACCTCGATGGGCAGGCAGCCGTCGAAATAGGGCGTCGCCGCCTCGAAATCGCGGAACGGCACGGTGTCGCCGGCGACCAGGGCGGCGACGAAGGCATCATACTGCGCCTTGTCCATCGGGCAGTTGATGTAGTCGGCGCCGGTACCGCCCGGCCCCGCCTTGTCGTAGCGCGACTGGAACCAGGCGATGTCCATGTCGACGCTGTCGAAATGCACCACCGGGGCGATGGCGTCGAAAAAAGCCAGGGCATCCTCGCCGGTGCGGGCGCGGATAGCCTGCGCCAGCGGCGGGGAGGTGAGGGGGCCGGTGGCGAGAATCACGCTGTCCCATTCCACCGGCGGCAGCGTTGCCACTTCCTCGCGCTGGAGCGTGATCAGAGGTTGGCCGGCGATGGCCTGCGAGACGGCGGCGGCAAAGCCGTCGCGGTCCACCGCCAGCGCGCCGCCGGCGGGAAGCTGGTGCCGGTCGGCGCAGGCCATGATGAGCGAGCCGAGCCGGCGCATTTCGGCATGCAGCACGCCCACCGCATTGGCGCTGGCGTCGTCGGAGCGGAAGGAATTCGAGCACACCAGCTCGGCCAGCCGGTCGGTGCGGTGCGCCTCGGTGCCGCGAACCGGGCGCATCTCGTGCAGCACCACCGGCACGCCGCGCCGTGCGATCTGCCAGGCCGCTTCCGAGCCGGCGAGGCCGCCGCCGACAATGTGAACCGGCCGTGGTCCCAGCGTATCCGTCATATGTCTCGCGCGGCGTGGCGCCGCCGTCCCTGCTTCGCGCCCGCCCCATAGCATGGATCGCGACGCGGTGCCGAGGGCGACCCGCCCCGCAAACGCAAGCGGCCCCGGCGAAGGCCGGGGCCGCATCGTTATTAGGCAGGAATCTCAGGCGACGGCGGCGGCGGCGCGACGCGCAACCGAGCCGATGTCGCCGCGGCTGATCGCAATATCGGCCAGAGTGCGGTCGTCGAGCACGGAAAGCTCGGCGAGCGTACGGCGATAGGCGTGCCAGCGGCGGACCTGCCTGGCGACATAACCCCAGAGCAGCATGATAGTCTCCTATTCGATATCTGGTGACGGAGCCGTGTGTGGCTGCACGTCATCTGTGCATGTGCTGCCTAGATAGTCCTCACATCGCCTTCGAGAAAGGCATGTCGCCGCAATGCAGCAATGCATCGGCAGCATGCGTGGTTCAGAAATTGTTCATCACCGGCGCGACTCAGGCGGCCG
>JBGGNI010000102.1:0-7593 GCA_041287585.1 Xanthobacteraceae bacterium | reverse complement strand
TCATGTGCGGAAAGACGACGATGTCGCGCAGGGGCAGAACCGGAAAAATCTGGGACACGCCCGGAGTAAGCGCGGTGCGAGGCTTCTGGCTCGTCATGGCTCTTTCCTTTCAGTTGGCGGCGCGCCGGCGCTGCGTGCCGTAGAGGCACGCAAAAGCCGGGCCGCGCCGCAAAAGCGGCCGGAACGCGAACGGATATCGCTGTGCGGAAGCGGGAATGGCCGCGGCAGGCACGTCGATGAAAGGCACGTCGATCCGGCCGGGGACCGGTAGTCGAATGTCAGATGGCGACGCCACCGAAGCGCGTCAAGAAAGCCTACCGGGCGCCCGTGCCCGGCAGTTGGTGCGGGGGCTGGGCCCTCAGGCACTCGCGCCAGCATCGCCGGCCGCAGCGGCACGATCCGCATAGATGTAAAGCGGCCGCGCGCCCTGCTCGACGACCTCCTTGGAGATCACGACCTCTTCCACGCCTTCCAGGCCTGGCAGGTCGAACATCGTGTCGAGGAGAATGCCTTCCATGATCGAGCGCAGGCCGCGGGCGCCGGTCTTGCGCTCGATGGCCTTGCGGGCGATGGCGCCCAGCGCCTCCTCGTGGATGGTCAGGTCCACGCTCTCCATCTCGAACAGGCGCTGATACTGCTTCACCAGCGCGTTCTTCGGGTCGGAGAGGATCTTCTTCAGCGCCGCCTCATCGAGGTCTTCCAGGGTGGCGATCACCGGCAGACGGCCGATAAATTCGGGGATCAACCCGTATTTCAGCAGGTCTTCCGGCTCCACCTCGCGGAACACCTCGCCAGGGCGGCGGTCTTCGGGCGCCGAGACGACCGCGCCGAAGCCGATCGAGGTGCCCTTGCCGCGCGAGGAGATGATCTTGTCCAGCCCGGCGAAGGCGCCGCCGCAGACAAACAATATATTGGTGGTGTCCACCTGCAGGAATTCCTGCTGCGGATGCTTGCGCCCGCCCTGCGGCGGCACGGAGGCCACCGTGCCTTCCATGATCTTCAGCAGCGCCTGCTGCACGCCCTCGCCCGAGACATCCCTGGTGATGGACGGGTTGTCGGACTTGCGGCTGATCTTGTCGATCTCGTCGATATAGACGATGCCGCGCTGCGCCCGCTCGACATTGTAGTCAGCCGACTGCAGCAGCTTGAGGATGATGTTCTCCACGTCCTCGCCGACATAGCCGGCCTCGGTCAGCGTGGTGGCGTCCGCCATGGTGAAGGGCACGTCGAGAATGCGGGCGAGCGTCTGCGCCAGCAACGTCTTGCCCGAACCGGTCGGCCCGATCAGCAGGATGTTGGACTTTGCGAGCTCGACATCGCCATGCTTGGTGGCGTGGTTCAGACGCTTATAATGGTTGTGCACCGCCACCGAGAGCACGCGCTTGGCGTGAAACTGGCCGATGACGTAATCGTCCAGCACCTTGCAGATTTCTTTCGGCGTGGGAATGCCGTCGCGCGACTTCACCAGCGAAGACTTGTTCTCCTCGCGGATGATGTCCATGCACAGCTCCACGCATTCGTCGCAGATGAACACAGTGGGTCCGGCGATGAGTTTGCGGACCTCGTGCTGGCTCTTGCCGCAGAACGAGCAATAAAGGGTGTTCTTGCTGTCGCCGCCAACCTTGCTCATGCCGTTTCTCCGTCCGATCGGCGCCGCGGGCGCACCGGCCCCCGCAACCGCCTGACTTTCCAGGCCCGCCAAACGCGGGCCCGGATGGCGGGACACGCGAAACGAACCTCAACATCGACAAAAGGCCGAAGGCCCAGCGCCGAAACCCTGCCGAACAGGCGAAACTGCCCATTCGACCCGAACCGAAAGGCTTAGCACCCTGGCGCGCATTTCGCGACATTGGTGCCTGCCGTCAACGCCGTGTCACACCATGCATCGCAAGCTCACAGGGGAGCATGCAAGCGCGATACCGCACCGCACGCAAGTGGGCGTGCCGGCCACGGCCATCACAATCTTATATAGGAAGCTGGCGTGGCTTGCGAAACACGCCTTGCGCCGGTTCTCACGCCTTGACCGCGGGGTCGTCCGACGGCCGCTTTTCGATGACCTTGTCTATGATCCCGAAGGACTTGGCGGTGTCGGCCGTGAGGAAATTGTCGCGCTCGAGCGCTTGCTCGATGGCTTTGAGATCCTGGCCGGTATGCCGCACATAGATCTCGTTGAGCCGCTTCTTCAGGCTCTCGACTTCCTTGGCGTGGATCAGGATATCGGTCACCTGGCCCTGATAGCCGCCCGACGGCTGGTGAACCATGATTCGCGCATTCGGCAGCGCGAAGCGCATGCCGGTCTCGCCGGCGGTGAGCAGCAGCGAGCCCATCGATGCCGCCTGGCCGACGCACAGCGTGGAAACCGCCGGCTTGATGAACTGCATGGTGTCGTAGATCGCCAGTCCCGACGTCACCACTCCACCGGGGGAGTTGATGTACATCGAGATTTCCTTTTTAGGATTCTCGGCTTCGAGGAACAGCAGCTGCGCGACCATGAGGGTCGCCATATTGTCCTCGACCGGCCCGGTCAGGAAAATGATCCGCTCCTTCAGCAGGCGCGAATAAATGTCGTAGGAGCGCTCGCCCCGGTTGGTCTGCTCGACCACCATGGGGACGAGATAGTTCATATAGGTGTCGATCGGGTCACGCATCTCTTGTCCTCTGCGGGCCGGGCCCGCGATTCCTCGGCCCCCAACATAGTGACAAAGCGCGCTGCTGCCAGCCCGCTCGGGCGCGATGCGGCATTTTCGACCGATCCGGCGGCGCCCCGCGCCGCCGGTCTACCGGCTCGGCTTAAAGCGAAGGCCCTCAGGCGGTCGCTTCCGCCTTCGGCTCTTCGTCCTCGGCATAGAGCGTTTCGCGGGTCACCGGAATTTCGGTCACCTGGGCGAGTTCCAGAACATAGTCGACGACCTTCTCCTCGAAGATCGGCGCGCGCAGGCTGGCGAGCGCCTGCGGGTTCTGGCGGTAATAATCCCACACCTGCTTTTCCTGGCCGGGGAACTGGCGCACGCGCTCGATGAGGGCGCGCTGCACTTCTTCTTCACCCACCTGGATCTTGCTGGCCTCGCCGATCTCCGCCAGCACCAGGCCGAGCCGCACGCGGCGCTCGGCGATGCGGCGATACTCCTCGCGGGCCGCCTCTTCGGTGGTGTTCTCGTCGGCGAAGGTGCGGTTCTGCTGGTTCATCTCGCCCTGCACCGAGTTCCACACCCCGTCGAACTCCTGCTCCAGCAGGGTCGGCGGCACGTCGAATTTGTGCATGGCGTCCAGCGCGTCGAGCAGGCGGCGCTTCACCTTGGCGCGGCTGGCGCCGGTGTGCTCCTGAACGATGCGGGCGCGCACCTGGGTGGTCAGCGCGTCGAGGCTGTCCAGACCCAGGGTCTTGGCAAACTCGTCGTCGACCGCGAGTTCTCCCGGCGCTTCCACCGTCTTCACGGTAACGGCGAATTCGGCCGCCTTCCCGGCGAGATGGGTGGCCTGATAGGTCTCCGGGAAGGTCACGGACACGGTGCCGTTCTCACCGGCGGAGAGCCCGACCAGCTGTTCCTCGAAGCCGGGAATGAAACCGCCGGCGCCGATCACCACCGGCACGTCCTCGGCGCTGCCGCCTTCGAACGTCTCGCCGTCGATCGAGCCGACGAAGGAGATGGTGACGCGGTCGCCGGTCGCGGCCGGGCCGGCCTTTTCCGCGAACGGACGATTGGCCTCGGCGATACGGGCGACCGCCTCCTCGACCTCGGCATCAGTCACTTCGAGCACCGGCTTCTCCAGCGCGATGCTCTTGAAGTCGCCGAGCGTGATGGACGGCAGCACTTCCAGGCCCACCGTATAGGAAAGGTCGGCCTTGCCGTCGATGACGTCCTTCACCTGGCCCTCGTCGGCCGGCAGGTCGACCTTGGGCTGCATGGCGAGCTTGAAGCCGTTCTCCTCGACGATCTGGCCGTTGGCCTCGTTGACCGCCTGGTCGATCACTTCCGCCATCACCGCCTTGCCGTACACCTTCTTGAGGTGCGGCACCGGCACCTTGCCGGGACGGAAGCCGTTGATGCGCACCTTGTCCTTCAGCTCCAGCAGCCGCGCGGTCGCCTTGGCGTCCAGTTCGGCGGCGGGGAGCACCACGCGGTATTCGCGCTTGAGGCCGTCGGCGAGGATTTCGGTGACCTGCATCGGTGTAGAGCCTTCGTCTTGTCCGCCGCGCTGCGGCATGCAGACAGGTTAGGGGACGGTGCGGGCTTAACGCCGCCCGGGAAACGGGGTTCGGCCGGGCGGCTGCGGGCGTTGAGAAGAGCCTGGTGCGGGCGGAGGGTTTCGAACCCCCACGACTTGCGTCACGGGAACCTAAATCCCGCGCGTCTACCAGTTCCGCCACGCCCGCGGACACCCCGCGCGCGCCATATGCGCACAAGGGCGCACACCCGCGAGGGTGCCGCCAGCCGGGTGCGGGCTTATAGCATGGCCCCGCGCCGGCGCCAGCGCAAAATCGCGCGGCGACGTCGGCAACACGCCGTACTCAGCCGGCTTGCGCCCTTGCCCATACCGGCCGACAGTGGCGGCGTGACATCGCACCCTGATTTCCCTCTTCCGGCGCTGAGCCGGCGCGCTCTGCTGGCCGGTATCGCCGCAGGGCCGCTGCTGGCCGCCCTTCCGCGCGCGGCGGCGGCGGCCGACCCGCGTGCGCTCACCGCCGTGCCCGGCAGCGCCCGGCTGCTCGGGCCGGAGGCGCCGGCCACCGAGCTTTTCACCTATGACGGCGCCCTGCCCGGCCCGGTACTGCGGGTGAAGGCCGGCGAGGAACTGGCGCTCGCCTTCGCCAACAAGCTGCCGGAGCCGACCAGCCTGTGCTGGGGCGGGCTTGCGGTGCCGAACGGGCTGGCCGGCGTGCCCGGCCTTGCCGGCGCGGCGGTGGCACCCGGCGCCGGCGCGGACATCCGCTTCACCCCGCGCGATGCCGGCACCTATCTGTTCGGCCCGTTCGAAACCGCGCAGGCCGGGCGCGGCCTCGCCGGCGTGCTGGTGGTGGAAGATACCGCACCGCCCTCGTGCGACCGCGACTTCGTGCTGCTGGTGCAGGACTGGCGCGTGGCGCCGGACCAGCGCGTGCATCTCACCACCAATGGCGAGCCCGCCCCGCGCCTGGTCGCCCGCGCCGGCGAGCGGGTGCGGCTGCGCTTCGTCAACGCCACGCGCGGCCTGTTCCTGCCGCTGCGGCTCGACGACCACCCCTCCTGGATCATCGCCATAGACGGGCGGCCGTCCGAACCCTTTCCGCCCTCGCAGGGCCGTCTGTTGCTGGCGCCGGGCGGGCGCGTCGACCTACTGGTCGATCTGGTGCGCGATCCCGAGGCGAGCCTGCCCATCGTCGTCGAGACCGAGGACGGCGACGTACCGCTCGCCTCCATCGCCTATGCCGCGCAGCCGCCCTTGCGGGCCGCCCCTCTGCCGGCGCCGACCCCGCTGCCCGGCGGCGACGGCATCGTGGCGCTCGGCCAGGCGACGCGCGTGACGCTGGAGTTCGCCGACACGCCGGCCACCACGTTCGCCGCCGAGCCGCTGGCGCGGGTGGCGGGCGGGCGCACCGTGGTGGCAAGCATCACCAACCGGTCGAGCCTTGCCGCCTCCATCCATCTCTATGGCCATGCTGCCCGCCTGCTCGACGCGCTGGACGATGGGTGGAAACCCTGGTGGCACGATTCGATCGGGCTGGCGCCCGGCCGCACCACCCGCCTCGCCTTTATCGCCGGCGCCCCCGGCCGCTGGCCCATCGTGGCGCGCCGCGGCGGCGACGATGTTCCTTTGGCACTCGCTTGGTTCGAGGCCCTGCCGGGCTAAGTCAGCCCTCCAGCATCTCGAAAAGCCGGCGATAGACCGGCCGCAGCGCCTCCGGCAGATCGTCGGCGATCAGGCCGGGGCCGGCCTCGCGGGCCGCCTCGCCGTGCAGCCAGACCGCCGCGCAGGCGGCCTCGAAGGCCGGCATATGCTGCGCCAATAGACCTGCGACGATGCCGGCCAGAACGTCGCCCGCTCCGGCGGTCGCAAGATAGGGCGGCGCATTGACGGCGACGGCGGCGCGCCCGTCCGGGGCCGCCACCACCGTATCGGGCCCCTTCAGCACCAGCACGGCACCGAGTGCGGCAGAAGCCGCCTGCGCCCGCTCGGTCTTCGCTGCCGGCCCGGTCACCTCCGGCCGGCCGGCGAACAGGCGGGCGAACTCGCCCTCATGCGGGGTGGTGACCGCAGCCGTGGCGCCCGCCAGCAGCCCGGCCAGTGCGTCCGCCTCGCCGGCAAAGCTCGTCAGCGCGTCGGCATCCAGCACCAGCGCCCGGCCCGGCGCCACGGCCGCCACCTTCGCCCGCGTTGCCGCCCCGACACCGGCGCCGGGGCCGATCAGCACGGTGGAAAGCCGGGAATCGGCGAGCAGCGCCGTGATCTCCTCGACGCTGTGCGCCGGCCGCACCATCAGCGCCGCGACGTCCGCGGCATGGATCGCCAGCGCGTCGGGCGGGCACGCGATCGTCACCAGCCCCGCCCCGGCCCGCAGCGCGGCGCGGGCGGCCAGGCGCGTGGCGCCGCTGGCTTGCGCCGGCCCGGCCACCACCAGAGCGTGGCCGCGGCCATATTTGTGCCCGTCGATTCGCGGCACCGGAAACAGGTTGGCCCACAATGCCGGCTCATTGACGCTGAGGCACGGGGCTATCGTCCCAAGCACCGCCTCTGGAATGCCGATGTCGGCCACCCGCACGCGGCCGCAATGCAGCCGGCCGGGCAGCAGCACATGGCCCGGCTTGCGGCGGAAGAAGGTTACGGTTTCCTCGGCCCTGAGCGCGGCGCCGCGCACGCGCCCGCTCGCCCCGTCGATGCCGGATGGCAGGTCGACCGCCACCACCGCCCGCCCGGATGCCGCCACGCGTTCCACAGCCGTGCGCGCCGCCCCTGCCAGATCGCGCGCCAGCCCGGCGCCGAACAGCGCATCGACGATGAGACCGACCGAACCGAGATCGACGGCCTCGACCGGCAGTACCGGACCGCGCCATTGCGCTGCGGCGCCAGCCGCGTCGCCGGTCAGCGCGGCACGCTCGCCGAGCAGGCCGACCGTGACGGTGTAGCCGCGCTGCGCCAGGATGCGGGCGGCGACGAAGCCGTCGCCGCCATTATTGCCCGGCCCGCACAGTACGGCGATGCGGGTGCCGAGCGGGCGTCGCGCCACCACATCCGCCACCGCGGTGCCGGCCCGCTCCATCAAAGCCGGGCCGCTATGGCCGGCTTCCATGGCCAGCCGGTCGGCCCGATACATCTGCTGCGGTGTCAAAAGTTCGATCATCGCGACCTTGCCCCTAAGGCCCGGCGCCCTTTCGGCGGGCCTTTGCCTAAATTGCGCGCGGCCCGCGGCGCCGCCTGACGGCAGCCCCTGCCCATACCGCCGCCGCCGCGCCCATTTTTTCGCCATGCCGGCCCAGCCTGTATGCGCCGACGTGCGGAGCTGTGCTACAAGCATCTGACACGCCGACACTTTCACGGATTTCGGCAGCTTGGCATGGGTTCTGCTTGATCGCGCACGGCTCTACCGGGTCTGCGGAGGTGGAGCCAGGGAGAAGA
>JBGGNI010000101.1:0-14886 GCA_041287585.1 Xanthobacteraceae bacterium | reverse complement strand
AGGCAAGAGGAGGTGGCTCCGGCGGGCCCACTCCTAGGGCGCTCTAGTGGCGCGCCAAACGGCATTCCCCGTTGCGGGCCACTTCTCCGTGGCCGGACCCCCGCAACGCCTTATCAGCCTACATACATAATAATCGAGGCTATCGCCAAGTCCTTTTCGCAGGACTCGGCGACAGAGTTGTCAGGGCGTGGCGATGAGAGCCGCAGCTCTCAAGGCCTATCAGCCGTTTAGTCGGCTTCAGCCGACGATCTCGTTGCCGGAAAAAAACTGTGCGATCTCGATCTGCGCGTTTTCCAGGCTGTCGGAACCGTGCGCCGAATTCTCGCCGACCGAGAGCGCGAAATCCTTGCGGATGGTGCCGGGCGCGGCGTTGGCCGGGTTGGTGGCGCCCATCACGTCGCGATAGGCGGCGACGGCGTTCTCGCCTTCCAGCACCTGCACGACGACCGGTGCCGAGGTCATGAACTCGACCAGCTCGCCGAAGAAGGGGCGCTCCTTGTGCACGCCGTAGAAGGTCTCGGCCTGACCGCGCGTCAGCAGGATGCGCTTCTGCGCGACGATCCGCAGGCCCGCCTTCTCAATATGGGCGTTCACGGCGCCGGTGAGGTTCCGTCGCGTCGCGTCCGGCTTGATGATCGAGAAGGTGCGCTCCAGCGCCATGAGCTTGGTCCTTTAATGCCTGTTCGAAGGTGCGCGGCTTATAGCGGCGGCACCTGACGGCGGCAAGACGGGGCAAAGGCGGCTCGGCAATCCCGGTCACGGGAATATGAACGCCAGATAACGGCCGGTTCAGCTTCGGTTCCATGGCTCCGGCGCATTGAGGCGCCATATCAAAGGGACTGGCCCAAACGGGCCGGTCGCAGCCGGACCAAACTCAAATGTCCAAGATCTCCTACATCGGTATCGCCACCGCGGCGGCACTGGTCGCGCTCGCCGTGGCACCGCAGGTCTCGACGGCGCAGATCGCCTCGCTCAAGGCCGTGGCGGGCGGCGCGCAGGCGGAGCCGACCGGCTATCGCACCTGCCATATGAAGCCGATCGTCGTCTTTCAGGCCGGCGGTCCGAAGAAGTCGTTCGAACGTATCTGCACGCAGTAAACGGCGGGTTAAAAAAATCCGGGCGTTTGCGGAACCTCTTACGAAAAGCCGGCGTTATGTCTTCGTAACAGCCGGCACCGAGTGAACGGTGGATGAACGAAGGCAAGTGGTTTCGTTCACCCGAATGAACGTCCGGCAACAAAGGGTTCAGTTCTCGTTCCGGCGCGTCAAGCGAAAGAGCACATGAAATTTTAACGAACCGGCGGTCTCTCGCCGGGCATCCGGTGGGAAGGGAGCATCCAATGCTCAAGCTCAAGACCGTTCTTATTGGTTCGCTCACGGCCATTGTCGGCCTTGTTGCGGTGTTCGTCGGCGCGGCCTCCGCCACCGGCTATCTCAAGCGCAGCGCGCCGCTCCAGCTCGTGGTCTCCCCCGTGGTGGATATCGCTGGCGATTGCGTGGTGCAGTCCCGCTGGGTCACCAGCGGCGGCAAGCGCATCCAGATCGAGCGCCCGGTCTGCTACTGACCCCCAGCTTTCGGCTCGTGCCAAGCTCTCGGAATACGCCAAGCTTCCGATAGCTTCCAGATTTCACGGTTAAGCTCGCGGCATCCCCCACTCCCCCAAACCCCACGCGAGCTTTTAGGCCCTGGTTCCGCCCCCACGGAACCGGGGCCATTTTCTTATTGAGCGCCCGCCGCCGCGGCAGCGTGAGGGTTTGATGTGCGGCGGGCGGCGGAGCGATCCGCCGCCCGCCTCCGTTCAGGCTTCCAGCAGCTTTTTCTTGAACAGCAGTCCGGCGAGAAAGCCGCCGATCGGCGGGATGATGAGGAACAGCCAGAGCTGGGCCATCGCCTTGCCCCCGACGAACAGCGCCGGGCCGAGGCTGCGCGCCGGGTTTACCGAGACGCCGGTCACCGGAATAAAGGCGATGTGGATCATCGTCAGCGACAGGCCGATGGCAAGGCCCGCGGCCGGCGTCGCCCCCGCCTTGCTGGTCGCGCCGAGAATCACCACGAGAAAGACGAAGGTGGTCACCAGTTCGCCGACAATGGCCGAGCCCACGCCGAAGCCGCCGCCATAGCCCTCGCCCCAGCCGTTCTGGCCGAGGCCCGCGGCGGCGATGTCGTAGCCGCCGAGCTTGCCGGACAGCAGGACGACGAGAATGCCGGCGCCGACTATGCCGCCGAGGCACTGGGCGATGATGTAGCCCGGCACCTCGGAGCCCGGCATGCGCCCGGCCGCCCAGACCCCGACCGTGACCGCCGGATTGATGTGGCAGCCCGAAACCGGCCCGATGCCATAGGCCATCACCACCACAGAGAGCCCGAACGCCAAGGCGACGGCGAGGAACCAGACCGGCGAGGCCGCGGCGAAACCGGTGAGCACCACCGAGCCGCAGCCGAACAGCACCAGCACGGCGGTGCCGAGCCCTTCGGCGAGATATTTCTTCATGGCGTAACTCCCATTGTCCGGCATTTCCGATTGATGCCGGATCGCTGTGCCCATATTGGGCGCCGATAGGGTAGCGCGTTCTGGCCGAAGCGCATCGGGCAGCTGGAGACGATGACATGAACGAGGATCATTCCGCCGATCGCTACCGCATGTTCGCCGCCTATAATGGCTGGGCCAATGAGCGCCTCTACGCCGCCGCCGCGCGGCTGGAGCCGGCGCACTATCGCGCCGATCGCGGTGCCTTCTTCGGCTCCGTTCACGGCACGCTGAATCACCTGCTGGTCGCCGACCGGATCTGGCTTCTCCGCCTCACCGGCGAAGGCACGGCGGTGCCGCTGAACACCATAGTGATCGAGGAATTCGACGCGCTACGGGCCGCCCGCGCGGTGGAAGACGCGCGTTTCACCGCATTCGCCGCGCCGCTCGATACCGCGGCGCTTAACGGGGCGGTGCGCTACGCCAACAGTTCCGGCGCCCGCTTCGCCCAGCGGCTCGATGTGGTGCTGGACCACGTCTTCAACCACCAGACCCACCACCGGGGCCAGGTGCACGCTCTGCTCACGGCCTTCCTCGGCAAGGATGCGGGGCCGTCGCTGGACCTCATCGCCTATCAGCGCGAGCACGGCATCGGATTTGTCGACGCGGGCTGAGAGGCGGTTTGAGCGTCCTGTGCGGAGCTCGCACCACGGTTGTGCGTGCTTCGAGGCCGGCCTGCGGCCGGCGCCTCAGCATGACGAATATTTATGCCAAACAATAAGTTACGTCATCCTGAGGTGACCGAGCGCAGCTCGGTCCTCGAAGGACGCACACCGCCGATGCAACCCGGACAAGCCTTCCCCCTGCTCACACCAGCGCCAGCACCCGGCTCGGGCCGCCGCTGGCGCCCTTGATCTTCGGGCCGCCAACCACCAGCGTCGCGCCCTTGGCCGGCACGGCGTCGAGATTGGCGGCGGCCTCGATGCCCCAGCGGCCGGCGCCGCCGAGCCATTTATAGTGGAAGCTGAAGTCCTTGGAGGCGCCATGGTCGAGCGAGAGCGTGTCCACCACCACGCCGGCGACGCCCTTCTGCACCAGAACGGCGGCAAGGTCCGGGTGGAAGCCGGGAAAGTGCATGGCCCCAGTGGCGTCCGCATTGCGAAACTTCTCGGTGGTCACCAGCTTGTCCCAGCCCGAGCGTAGCGCCACCGCGGCGCCCGGCGGCAAGGCGCCGTTTGCGGCCTCATAGGCGGCAAGGTCGGCGACACCGAGCTGGTAGTCCGGGTCGGCCGCCGCCTTGGCCGAAATGTCGATCACCGCCAGCGGCACAACCAGCGCGCTGATCGGGATGGCCTCGGCGCTGGCGCCGTCCTTGGAGAAGTGAAACGGCGTGTCGAGATGGGTGCCGGTGTGCTCGTTCACCACCCATTCGTTCAGATTGAAGCCGTCCTTGTCGAAACGGAACAGCGGCCGGATCTCAAGCTGCGGCTTGCCGAAGAAGGTGGGAAAGCCGGGGTCGAGGACATGGGTGAGATCGACCACCGCGCTGAAGCTGGTCGGCGCGGCCATGGCCGGAATGGCGGTGGCGGCCAGCGCACCGGCGGCGCCCGCCGCCGCACCTTTGAAGAAACCGCGCCGCGACAGGCGCCGCATCACCACTTCCTGACAGCCCGCAACGCACATGCGCTTTCCTCCCGTTGGACGCCGAATGGAAAGAATAGCCGGGCTCCGTGCGGCCGCAAGCCGGCATGACGTTGGGTGACGTTCGTTCCGGTCCGCCGGCCCACTTGCCGCGGCCGATGCTGCAAGGCACAAGGCGGGCATGATCTCATTCGACGATATATCGCTGCGCATTGCCGGGCGGCTGCTCATCGACCATGCCAGCGCCGCCATTCCCGAGGGCGCGCGGGTGGGGCTGGTCGGCCGCAACGGCACCGGCAAGACCTCGCTGTTTCGTGCCGTCACCGGCGGCCTGTCGCTGGAGACCGGGCGCATCCGCCTGCCCGCCCGCGCTCGCATCGGCATGGTGGCTCAGGAAGCACCTGCGGGTCCGGAACGGCTGATCGATGTGGTGCTGGCGGCCGACAGCGAGCGCGCGGCGCTGATGAGCGAGCGCGACAGCGCGCGCGATCCGCATCGCATAGCCGAAATCGAGACCCGCCTCGCCGACATCGGCGCCCACGCGGCACCGGCAAAGGCGGCGCGCATCCTCGCCGGCCTCGGCTTCAACGAGGCGGCGCAGGCGCGCGCCTGCTCGGAATTTTCCGGCGGCTGGCGCATGCGGGTGGCGCTGGCCGCACTGCTGTTCGCCGAGCCGGACCTGCTGCTGCTGGACGAGCCGACCAATTATCTCGATCTCGAAGGCACGCTCTGGCTGCAGGACTATCTCGCCCGCTATCCGCGCACCGTGCTGCTGATCAGCCATGACCGCGAACTGCTGAACGAGTCGGTGTCCTATATCCTGCATCTGGAAGGCGGCAAGCTGGCGCTGTGGCGCGGCGGCTTCGATTCGTTCGACCGGCAGCGGCGCGAGAAGCTGATGGTGGACGCCAAGCAGCGCGCCAAGCAGGACGCCAAGCGCCGGCACATGGAATCCTTCGTGGAGCGGTTCCGCGCCAAGGCCAGCAAGGCCCGGCAGGCGCAATCGCGCCTCAAGGCGCTGGCGCGCATGGCGCCGCTGTCGGAAGCGGCCGGCGAGGCGGCGGCGGCCATCGTCATTCGCCATCCCGAGCGCATTCCCTCCCCGCCCATCATCGCCTTGGACGGCGTCTCGGTGGGCTACCAGCCCGGCCAGCCGATCCTGCGCAAGCTGACGCTGCGCATCGACCATGACGACCGCATCGCCCTGCTGGGGCCCAACGGCAATGGCAAATCCACCTTCGCCAAGCTGCTGGCCGACCGGCTGTCCCCGGACCAGGGCCGGATGGTGCGCGCCGAGAAACTGGAGGTCGCCTATCTCGCGCAGCACCAGCTCGACGAGCTGGTGGCGCAGGACAGCCCGGCCAAGCATGTGCGCCGGCTGATGCCCGACGCGCCGGAAGCCAAGGTGCGCTCGCGCGCCGCCGAGATGGGCTTTTCCGGTGTCGCCGGCGACACGCCGGTGTCGGCGCTGTCCGGCGGCGAGAAAGCGCGGCTGCTGCTGGGCCTTGCCGCTTTTTACGGCCCGCACCTGCTCATTCTCGACGAGCCGACCAACCATCTCGATCTTGCCGCGCGCGAAGCTCTGGCGCAGGCGGTGAACGACTTTCCCGGCGCGGTCATTCTGGTGAGCCACGACCGCGCCTTGCTCGACGCCTGCGCCGAACGCCTGTGGCTGGTGGCGGACGGCACGGTGAGGCCGTTCGACGGCGACCTCGACGATTATCGCCGGCAGGTGGTGGGCCGCAACACGCCGGACGCGGTGGCCAGGCCGCGCGAGGCCGGCGGCGGCAGCGCGAAACGCGGCGGGGCACGACGGCCCGACATCAGCGCGCTGCGCCGCGAGATCAAGGCGCTGGAGGCGGAAATGGCCAAACTCACCGCCGAGATCGAGGCGCTGGACGTCAAGCTCACCGCCGCCAGCCGATCAAAGCGCGACCCCATCGAGGCCGCCCGGCTGGCCCGCGCCCGTGGGGTGGCGGTGGACGCGCTGGCCGGCGCCGAGGAGAAGTGGCTGGAACGCTCCGCCGCGATGGAGGCGGCAGGACCTTAGGTCACCGCGCTTGTAGCCCTCTCCCGCGTGCGGGGGAGGGTTGGGAGGGGGCCGGTCGGGCGTAAAGCGCTGTCTGCGCCAAGCTGGACTTCCCCCTCCGACCCGCCTGCGGCGGGCCACCTCCCCCGCACGCGGGAGAGGATCAGGAAAGGGCCATTTCGCTCAGCGGAACTGAATCAGCGAGGATTTGCGGGCTTCTTCCAGCAGGCGCTTGGATTGGGCGTCGAACTGGCGCGATTGCAGGTCGTCGCGCACTTCGCGCTTCTGCACGCTCTCGCCGACCACCTCGCGCTTGTTGCACACCGCAACCATCTCGACGCCGGACTGCGTCACCTCCGGCGGCGTGGTGCGGCCGACCGCGGTGTCGTCCAGCACCTTGCGCAGCCCCGCCGGCACATCGGCCGAGGTGCGGATGATGGGCTCGCGCACCACGGCCTCGCGCAGGCCGCGCGCAATCTCCAGCCCGCTGTCGCAATCGGTGAAGCGCTGGCGCAGCGCGTTGGCCTCGGCCAGACGCTGGGAGCGCATCGCCGGCGCCGTCCGCGGCACCACCAGCACGATCTGCCGCAGCGTATATTCGGTGGTGCGCTGCGACTGGGTGGAATCGGTACCCTTGGCGTTCAGCGCCGCGAAGATGTCGGAATCGCGCACCGAGGTGGCCGAGGAGAAGCGGCCGCGCACATAGGCGTTCCACACATAGTCGGCGCGCATCTTGTTCTTCAGGATTCGCGCATTGACGCCGGACTGGGCCAGCCCCTGGGTCAGCTGCTCCGGCGTGCGGCCGGTGCGGTTCGCCATATTGGCGAACATCTTCTCGACATCGGCGTCCTCCACCACCACGCCGTAGCGCTTGGCGGTGAAGATCTTCAGCCGTTCGTCGATCAGCGCATCCAGCGCCTGCTTCTGCGACAGCGAGGCGCGCTCGGTGAGCTGGGCGAGCTTGATGCGCTGGGTGACGTCGAACGTGGTGATCGGCTCGCCGTTCACCATCACCAGAATCTGCTGCGCGGCCGCCGGCGCCGCGCCGCCTGCAGCGACCAGGAACAACGCCAGCAAAGCGAGGGCGAGCCGGGCCAGCGCGTTGCCGCCGGCCGTCCGGTACACCGGGAAGCTCGTCATCGTCTCACTCCGGGAAATCCTCTGCGTCGGCCAAACAGCCACCGGCCATCTTGTTGCGTGGCCGCTGTGGCGCCAATGCGGCCGGCCGGCACCTTATTCCTGCGAATCCAGCGTCGAGCCGATCTTGGTGGAGAAACCGCCCTCACCCAGGGTCCGCAGGCTGATCTTCAACAGGAACTTGTCGACCCGCTCGCGGTTGCCGCTGTCGGTATAGTCCGCGACATAATTGAGGCTGATGCCGAAGCACTCGTCAATATAGGAGACGCCGACCAGGCTGTAGTCGATCTCGTCCTGCTCCAGATTGTAGCGCACGCCGCCGAGCACGCTCCAATTGTCGGTCATCTTGAAGGTGCCGGTGGTGAACACGCCCTCGCGCCGCTCGTAATAGCCGAGGTCCGGCTGGGCGTCGTAGAAGCCGTAAATGGCGCCGATCGAGACACGATCGATCGTGGTGCGGCCTTCGAACTCGAAGCGCTCCATGGACAAGGTGTCGTTGTCGAAGCGGAATCGGCTGATCAAGGCGAGGTTCTTGCTCGGCGCGTAATAGAGCCGCGCCACATAGTCCGAAACGTCCGTCTCCAGGCCCGATTCGGAGCCGGTATTGGCCATGTCGTCCTCGGCATAGGAGTTCAGGCCGAACAGCTGGTAGGACTGGCCGAACAGCGCATTCACCTGGCCGGCGCCCTGGATCTGGGCGGTGTACTGGATGCCGACATTGGCGCGCCCGCCGCCCTCGATCCGGTCGTAGCCGGAGTATTTGCTGAGCTCGAACAGATTGGTGTCGTCATACACCAGGCTCTGGGCGTCCTCGTTCGGGAACCGGCCGATATCGGTCTCGTTCGGGCGGACGATCACCTGGGCGATCGGCTCGATGGTCTGGGTGCCCCAGCTCTGCACCGAGATGAAGGGATAGCGGTATTCGAGGCCGGCGGCCGGCATGGCGCGGATCAGCTGGTTGTCGCCGCTGGGCAGCCAGGGCTCGTCCACCTCGTCGGCCTGCACGGAGGCGACGTCGACGCGCAGATTGAGGAAGGGCGTCCACATCTGGCCGGCGGAATCGATCAGCGTGCGCTTCCAGTTCGCCTCGGCGGACAGCCGGGTGTAGCTGCCGGCCATGCCGCGCATCAGGCAGTCTTCGGAGGGGTTCTTGGCCAGCGCCAGGTCGCACTGGTTGGTGGCGCCCTCATTGAGCTGCGGCACCACATAGGCGGCGGAGGTGGCGCGCAGATCGATCTGCTGGCGGCTCAGGCTGGTCAGGTTGAAATCATAGCTGAACTCGCCGCCATAGATCGGCTTGTCCCAGACCTTGCTGTAGTCGATCACCGGATGGATGACCGGGAGCTGGTCCTGGTTGTCATATTCGGTAAGGCCGAGGAAATACGCCACCCGCGCATCGAAATAGGAGCGGTCGCCCTGGCCCACCAGGTAGATCTGCGAGACCTCCTCCTTCACATCGCCGTCGACGAAATCATAGTCGCCGAGGAAGGTCTGGTCGGACACCAGATAGCCGTCCCAGCCCCAGTACCACTGCCGGTTGATGTCGAATTTGCCGTGGGTCTCCACCATGCCGCGATTGTCGCGGTAGCCCGGCGTCGGGTCCGGCTGGCCGTCGGTGACGTCGTAGAAGGCGTCCTTGTCCTGCTGGATGATGCCGGCGGCGCGCACGCTGTAGGAACCGGTCAGCAGCCGCTGGCGGAACTCGCCGTCGAGCAGCAGGCCCTGCTTCGAGGTCAGCATGGGCGAGAAGGTGATGTCGTAGTCCGGCGCGAGATTCCAGAAATACGGCACCGTCACGCCGTAGCCGATCTCCGACGTATTGATGAATTTCGGCATCAGGAAGCCGGACTTGCGCTTCACCGTGGGGTCCGGCACCGACATGTAGGGCAGCCAGGCGATCGGCGTGCCGAAGAATTCCAGCTGCGCATCCTCGAAATAGACCGTCTGCTCGGCCTCTTTGTGGATGATCTTGGCAGCCTTCACCTGCCACAGCGGCGGCTTTTCCGGGTGCTGCTTGCACGGTTCGCAGGCGGTGTAGACGCCGTTCTGCAGCACGGTGGTGTCGCCGCCGGACCGGTCCGCACGCGCGGCGGCGAAATGAATGTTGTCCGGCGTGTCGAGCCGCAGCGAATTGATGAAGCCGTCGCTGAAGTCCTTGGCGAGGTCGAGATTGTCGGCGGTGACGATCTTGCCGTCCCGATCCTTCAGCCGCACCCCGCCTTCGGCACGCAGCCGGTCGTTCTTGCGGTCATAGACCACGCGGCTCGCTTCCAGCACCGCGCCGTCATAATAGATCTGCACATTGCCGACCGCCGCCACTTCGTCGCGCCGGTAGTCGTAAATGAGCTGGTCCGCCGTCACCAGCATCTTGGAATTGGGGTCGATCTTGCGGCGGGCGACCAGGTCGCGCGCCATGGTCTCGCTGGCGGTCGCATCGCGGCCGGCATTCGGGCCGAAGGTCGGCGTCTGATAGACCGGCTTGGTGCCGTCGATCATCTGCGCAAAAGCGCCGCCCGCCGGGACGATAACGCCCAGCGATGCTGCAAACAGAGCTCGACTCAGCCAACAAACGAGACCACCGCCTGCGCTGCGACGCTGCGGCTGGGCTGGCCTCGCTTGGCCGGCGTATACGCTGCCGACCTTCATCCGTCCTCCCGGTGAAGCAGGATGAGAATACCCATCGATGCCCCAACGACCGCTGGAAACCACGCCGCGATAACGGGATGCACAATCCCTGCCTCACCAAGATCCTCGGCGAGCTTGGTGACTACATAAAGCAGAAAGCCGGCCGCCACGCCACCGAGAATCGTCTGGCCGATGCCGCCGAAGCGGAACACCCGCAGGCTCACCGAGGCGGCAATCAGCACCATTGCCAGCAAAAGCAAGGGCCTGGCGAGCAGGCTCTGATATTGCAGCCGGTAGCGGTCGACGCCGAAGCCCACCTGCCGGGCGGCGTCGATGGCGGCTGGCAGGTTCCAGAACGACACGGTCTCGCTCTGCAGCGCGCTCTCCACCTGGCCGGGCGTCAGATTGGTGGCCACTGTATAGGTGTCGTAGCTCTGCAGGTCGACGCCGGGCGTGAGCACGCGCGCGTCCTGGAGCACCCAGACCCCGCTTTCGAGATGGGCGGCCCGCGCCTCGATGCGCTCCTCCAGCTTGCCGGCGGCGTCGAACACGAAGACGATGACGCCGGAAAGCTGGCGCCCGCCGTCGGCCTTGGCCGCCGCCTGGATGATGGCTTCGCCGTCGACGCTCTGCTGGCGGATCCAGAATCCGCCGCTGGAGGCGGCGAACAGCCCGGTCTGACGGTTGAAGATCTCCGCCTCGATCCGGTTGGCGCGCTCCTTGAAGTCGGCCGAGAGCGGGTTGTAGACCGCGGTCGAGACCACGCCCAGCAGCAGGGCGATCGCCGCGCTCGGCGCGATGAACTGCCAGGCGGAAACGCCGGCCGCGCGGGCTACCGCCAGTTCCAGCCGCCGCGACAGCGTGAGAAAGGTGCCTATGGCACCGAACAGCACGGCGAAGGGCAGCAACTGCTCGGTGAAGAACGGCGCCCGGTAGAGGATGAGCAGCAGCAGCGTCGGCGTCTCGACATCGCGCTCGCCCACCCGGCGCGCCATTTCCAGAAAGTCGACCAGCATGATGAGGAAGACGCAGCTCACGAACACGCCGGCGACGGAAGAGATGAAGCGGCGGCCGAAATAGCCACCGAGCGTGCGGCCGATCATCATTGCACGGTCGCCCGGGTCAGCCGCTGCGCCAAATCGTTGAACAGGCGCGCCAGCGGCGCCGGCAGATGCGGCCGCCGGCCGGACAGCGCCAAAGTGCTGCCGAGAATCACCGCAAGCGGCACCAGATAGACGAAGGGTATCAGCCCCGGCTGGCTGCGCACCTGCCCGATCAGGCCGAAGCTGGTGACCTGGAGCAGCACCACGAAGGGCAGCGTGCCGGCAATGGCGAGGCCGCGGCTCTCGCGCGTGGTGCGCGGTTCGGCCAGTGCCGCCACGGCGATGCTGAAGAAGGCGAGCACATAAAGCGGCAGCGACAGGCGGCGGTGGATCTCCTCGGCAAAGCGGCCGGGATCGCGCTTATAGGCCGGGTCGTCCGGCGACGGCGACAGCAGTTCGAGGAAACCGCGCTCCGGCGCGCGCAGCATCGGCCCGTCCCCGGCTGCGGAAAACGGCGACAGATCGAACGCGTAGCGCTGGAACTCGACGACATTGGTGTCGGTCTTGCCCGGCGTGCGGCGATGGATCGCGCCTTCCTCCAAAATCAGGAACGTGCCGTCCGGGGTATCCACGATCTGGCCGCGGTCGGCCAGATAGGTGTTGATCTCGTTGGGGTTGCGCGCATCGTTGATGAAGATGCCGCCCAGCACGCCATTGGCGTTGCGCTCGCGCACATTGAACACCATGCCCTTGGCGATGGTGGTGAAGCGCCCCGGCTGGGCGATGAAGGCCACCACATCCGCCCGCACCCGCGTGATTTCGTAGCGGAACTGGCGCATCGCCGCCGGTGCCAGCTCCAGCGAGAGCATGCTGCACGCGGCAGACACCAGGAGTGCCAGCACGATCAGCGGACGCAAGAAGCGCCAGGTCGATATGCCGGTGGAACTCGCTACCACGATTTCCGAATCGCCGTTCATCTTGAACAGGGTATGGGCGACCGCGATGAACAGCGCCGCCGGCGCCAGCGCCAGCACCAGCATCGGCATGGTGAGGCTGGTGATGAAGATGAAGGCCAGGATGGTCTGGCCCTGTGCGGTCATGATGTCGAGTTCGCGCAGGGCGCTCGTCACCCAGATCATGCCGGCCATCACCAGCAGCGTGCCCAGAAAGGCCTGGCCGGCAGTACGGAACACATAGCGGTCGAGGCGGCCAAACATGCGCGGTGACGTCCCAGCTCCCGTCTTCGGCCGCCCCCGGCCGAAACCGCCGCGCCCGTCCGGGCGCGGCACCTGATCAATAAGCGGCCGGATCGCCGCACGCAAATGCCCCGGCGGGACCCTCGTCCGCGCCCCGGCATTGGGCTAAACAGACCGTCCATGGTCAGCCGCCTTCGGACAAGCGCGGTCGGCCGGCAGAATCGGGGTCCGCTCCGGCGCCGCAGCGCCGGGGCGACGTGGTCCCGCACGGCGCGGCACGGGCCGGCCGGCGGCAACAGCTAAGGTACGTGGCGATGTCGGAGTCCTTGAAGATCGGTTTCGCGAAGCTCTCGGCCGCGCCGGAGGGCGTGCTCCTTTTGCTCGCCGCGGAAGGGCCTGCGCTGGGCACCGCCGCTGAGGCGCTGCTGTCCCCGGCCGGCGACCTGCTGACCCGCGCCGCCGGCAGCGAGCGGTTCGAGGCCAAGAACGGCAGTGCGCTCGACCTCATCGCTCCCGCCGGCCTGGCCGTGTCGCGGCTCATCGTGCTCGGCATCGGCAAGGCGGCGGAGATGAAGCCGCTGGACTGGCTCAATCTCGGCGGCGCCGCCGTCGGCCGCCTGCCGGGCTCGGTGAAGGAAGCCAGCGTGGTGATCGACCTGCCCGGCACCGAGATCGGCGCCGAGGCGGCGGCCGAGTTTGCGCTGGGCGCCCGGCTGCGGGCCTATGAGTTCGACCGCTACAAGACCAAGAAGAAGCCTGAAGACGCCGGCCGCAAGCTGAAGCTCACTTTGCTGGTGGCGGACGACGCTGCCGCCCGGCGCGCCTGGAAGAAGCGCGCCCACGCCGCCGAGGGCATCATGCTGGCCCGCGACCTGGTCAATGAGCCGCCGAACGTGCTTACCCCCACCGAGTTCGCCACCCGCGCCGAGGCGCTCACCAAGCTCGGCGTCGAGGTGGAGGTGCTGGACGAAAAGCAGCTGCGCAAAATCGGCATGCGGGCGCTGCTGGCGGTGGGCCAGGGCTCGACCCAGGAAAGCCGGGTGGTGGTGATGCGCTGGAACGGCGGGCCGAAGGAATCCGCCCCGGTGGCGTTCGTCGGCAAGGGCGTGGTGTTCGACACCGGCGGCATCTCCATCAAGCAGGCCGCCGGCATGGAGGACATGAAGGGCGACATGGCGGGGGCGGCCTGCGTGGTCGGCCTCATGCAGGCGCTGGCCGGCCGCAAGGCGGCGGTGAATGCGGTGGGCCTCATCGGCATCGTCGAGAACATGCCGGACGGCAACGCCCAGCGGCCGGGCGACATCGTCACCTCGATGTCCGGCCAGACCATCGAGATCATCAACACCGACGCGGAAGGCCGGCTCGTGCTGGGCGACGTGCTCTGGTACGCCAAGGAGCGCTTCAAGCCGCGCTTCATGGTGGACCTCGCCACCCTCACCGGCGCGGTGCTGGTGGCGCTCGGCACCGAGAATGCCGGCCTGTTCTCCAACGACGACACGCTGTCCGCCCGCCTGGTGGAAGCCGGCCTCGCCACCGGGGAAAAGGTGTGGCGCCTGCCGCTCTCGCCCGAATACGACAAGCTGATCGATTCGAAATTCGCCGACATGAAGAACACCGGCGGCCGATTCGGCGGCTCCATCACCGCGGCGCAGTTCATCAAGCGATTCGTCGGCGACGTGCCGTGGGCGCATCTCGACATCGCCGGCACCGGCATGGCCTCCCCCGCCTCCGACATCAACCGCAGCTGGGGCTCCGGCTGGGGCGTGCGCCTGCTCGACCAGCTGGTGGCCGCCCATTACGAAGAGTGAGTGCCGCACTCTCCTTCCCCTCTCCCGCCGCCTTCTCCCTCTCCCGCTTGCGGGGGAGGGTCGGGGTGGGGGAACCTTCTGGAAGGGGAAGCCGGGACAGCGAGGGGAACCTCCAGCAAAACACCGCCCTCCGAGCCCGCACCCATGACCGAGGTCTTCTTCTACCACCTGCAGCGCCAGCCCGTGGACAAGGTGCTGCCGCAACTGCTGGAGAAGTGCCTGGAGCGCGGCTGGCGCTGCGTGGTGCAAGCGGGCTCCCCGGAGCGGGTCGACGCGCTGGACCAGATGCTCTGGACCTATGACGACGCCTCCTTCCTGCCCCATGGCACCGACCGCGAGCCCGACGCCGCCCGCCAGCCGGTGATTCTGACCGACGGCCCGGCAAACCCCAACGCCGCCACCGTGCGCTTCCTCATCGGCGAGAGCCCGCTTGGGAGTGCCGACGGCTATGTGAGGCTCATCCACCTGTTCGACGGCGCCGACCCCGACCAGGTCGAGCACGCGCGAGGCGCCTGGCGGGCGGCGCGGCAAGCGGGCCATTCGGTGGCCTACTGGCAGCAGGATGAAGGCGGGCGCTGGGTCCAGAAGGCTTGAGTCGCTGTCGGCCACGATGCGGGCGCCCATCGAATCGCACCCCTGCAATGCCCGCGCGACCCCCGGAAGTGCCTGCATTTCAAACAGGTTTGCCCTCGAAAGCCGTCCGTCCGGCCCGAAACCGGCGCTGCCGCCGGCTACCGCTCCGAAATCGTGGCTCGCGGGCAACACTCCTCTACGGAATGCCTCCGGAGCGCCTCAAACCCCGAGTTTGGCTTTGCACCTCGGAACCGATTCAAACAATATCATCAGCGGATGCCGTGCTTGGCGTGCGGTGGGTCCTGACAACCTAAAACCCAACATTGATCCAATTTGGGGGAGAACGAAGTTGAAGACTGTCATGAAG
>JBGGNI010000100.1:0-14381 GCA_041287585.1 Xanthobacteraceae bacterium | reverse complement strand
GCGATCGCACAGCTTGCCGCGGGCGGTGTTGACGATGTAGGCGCCGCGCTTGAACAGCTTCAGCGTCTCCTCATTGATCATGTGCTCGGTTTCGGGGTGCAGCGGGCAATTGAGCGTGACCACGTCGCACACCGGATACATCTCCTCGCGGGTGGCGTGCCAAGTGAGGTTCAGCTCCTTCTCCACCGCTTCCGGCAGCCGGTGCCGATCGGTGTAGTGCAGGTGCACGTCGAACGGGGCGAGGCGGCGCAGCACGGCGAGGCCGATGCGCCCGGCGGCGACGGTGCCGACATGCATGGCTTCAAGATCATAGGAGTGCGCCACGCAGTCGGCGATGTTCCAGCCGCCCTTGCGGGCCCAGTCGTGCGAGGGGATGTAGTTGCGCACCAGGCCGAGGATCATCATCACCACATGTTCGGCGACGCTGATCGAGTTGCAATAGGTGACTTCCGCCACCGTGATGTTGCGGTCGATGGCCGATTGCAGGTCGACATGGTCCGAGCCGATGCCGGCGGTGAGCGCCAGCTTCAGGTTTTTCGCCTTGGCGATGCGCTCGGGGGTGAGGTAGGCCGGCCAGAACGGCTGGGAGATGACGACGTCCGCATCCGCCAGTTCCTTCTCGAACACCGAATCCGGGCCGTCCTTGTCGGACGTCACCACCAGAGTGTGGCCGTTGGATTCGAGATAGTTGCGTAGGCCCAGTTCGCCCGACACCGAGCCCAGCAGCGTGCCGGGCACGAAGTCGATCGCCTTCGGCGTCGGCAGGGTCTGCCCGCCGGGATAATGGTCGATCTTCGGCAGATCGTCGCGCGCATAGCCGGTCGGGTAGCCGTCGATCGGATCGTCGTAAAGCACGCACAGAACCTTTGCCATTTCGGCATCTCCTCATGGGGTGGACAGGCCGAACCTCTCCCGCCGCGCGAATGCGCGGCCGGCTGCGGGACTTCGGGTCGTCGCGCTGCGTTCGGGCCGGGTGCCTTCCCTCTTGAAGGGTGGGTTGCCGGCCGGGCGTTCGGCTTGCCGGCGCGTCTGGCCGGTATCGCGACAGTGCGCGCCGACGGCCGCCGGCTCAAATCAAAAGGGCGAAACGATCGATAGACGGCGGCAATGAAGAGGCTATCGGGAAAGTCATGCGATGTCGTGAAAGGTGCGGCCGAGATCGAGCCCGCCGGCCATGCGGAACAGCGCCCCGGCCACCGGGCTCGGCGGATCGCGGTCGGAGATCACCAGGCCGATCGGCTGGGTGTGGGCCGGCTCCACCAGCGGAATGGCGACCAGGTCCGCCGCCGATCCCTCGCGCAGGCAGGCCAGCGGCACGATGGAGGCGAACGGGCCGCGCCGGACGAAGGACCACACCCCCATGAAACTGTTGGTCTCCACCACCGGCTGCACGGCGAGCCCGGCCTCGCGCATCAGCTGGTCGATGATGCGGCGGTTCTGCATGTCGGAGGTCAGAAGGCAGAGCGGCTCATTGGCCGCCTCGGCCCAGCGCACCGCGCGGCGCTGCGCCAAAGGCGTGCCGGCGCGGGTCACCAGCACATAGCGCTCGCGATAGAGTTCCAGCCGCTTCACCCGGTTGAGCGGCTCGTTTTCGAGATAGGTGATGCCGGCGTCGAGATCGAGCTCGTCCAGCCCGCGCTGGATGGCGGCGGAGGACAGCGAGAGCATCTGCACCTTCACGCCCGGATTGCGGGCGCAGAACGGCACCAGCAGCAGCGGGGCGGCCGGCACCGTGGCGGGAATGACGCCGAAGCGCAGCGTGCCGGTGAGGGCGCCGCGCTCGGTGCGCTCCTGGCGCAGGCTGTCATAATCCGCCGCGATCTGCCGCGCCCAGCCCAGCACCCGCTCGCCCTCCGCCGTGAAGCCGAGAAAGCGATGGCCGCGCACCACGATGGGCAGGCCGAGCTCCTGCTCCAGCTTGCGGATGCCGGCGGAGAGCGTGGGCTGCGAGACATGGCAGGCTTCCGCCGCGCGGCCGAAATGCTTTTCGCGGGCGAGGGCGACGAGATAGTGCATCTGACGAACGAACATGGCGCGCATTATGCCATCGGCGTCCGCCGCGCACAGCCCGCGCGGGGGGACAGGGCGGCGCCTTCGGCGCTTGCTCAGCGCGGCGCGCCCGCAATGCCGGTCCATGCCATGCATAAGGCGCGGCGGAGGGTTGCGCGCCGCAGCGAAAAGCGGGCCGACGTGCGGGGGTGGGCGCCGGTGAGGAGCAAGCTCATGGCCTATCGAGGGTTTTCGGCCGATTGCCGGAGCCGGTCGCGCTTCATCCCGCGCCGCTTCACGACGACGCGATGACAAATCTCGCCGCGCCCCCTTCCCTTCGCCGGTTCGACTTGCTAGATACCCGCCACCGAACGGCTCGGCCGTACGGACTCTGACGCGGGGTGGAGCAGCCCGGTAGCTCGTCAGGCTCATAACCTGAAGGCCGCAGGTTCAAATCCTGCCCCCGCAACCAAAATACCAAAACTCCCGTGGCGAAAGCTGCGGGAGTTTTGTTTTGTGCGGGTCGTTTATTGGCACGCGGCGCGGCCAGCTCAGCCGAGTTGCTGGGTCGCACGTTCCTCGGCCGCAAGTTCCTGCGCTGAGAGGGCGATGACGCGGGCGAAGGCGGCTTCGGCGCCGGTGACCACGCGCTGTTCTTCGCCCTGGTCCAGCTCCAGCGCGTCGAGCGCGGCGGTGAAGGTCTTCCAGTGCAGGCCGCGCCCTTCCGGGGCGGCGGCGAGATGGCGGGCGCCGAACGTTTCGGTCAGATCGAGCTTGGCGGCTTCCTTGAGCAGGAAGGCGGCGCCGAGGTTGGAGCCTTCCGCGACATAGAGCCAGCCGAGTGCGGTGGGGATGTCGGCGTCGGCGCCGAAAGCGGGCGCGGTCTTCGCGGCGGGGGGCGCGACGGCGAGGTCGGCGAGGTCGTGCGCCACTAGAGCAAGGCGCCGCCGGCCGGGCAGGTCCGGCAGCAGGGCGTCGAGTGCGGGGTTGGAATAGAGCGCGTCGATCTCGCGGTGAAAGGCGTACTGGATTCTGAGGAACCGGCCATAGCGCGCACGGCTCTCGAACGGCCGGGCGTTCATGATGGAGGTGTCGAGCCGCTGATGGGTGCCGCTGGTGCTGGCCCGGAGGCGCTTGGCACGGCTCGGCTCGGTCTCAGCGGCGGTCTGCATGTTCATGGCGTGCTCGGGGTCTCGGCCGGGGAACTGTGTCGGCGAGCCTCTTAGCGCGATCCGGTGCGGCGGCGAAGCCCCATCCTTCCTCAATCGTCCGGCGCGACGGTGTGGTTCGCCAGCATTTCCAGCGCCTTCACCATGGCCGAGTGGTCCCAGGCCGCCCCGCCATTGGCGGCGCAGGCGCTGAACAATTGCTGCGCCAGCGCGGTCGCCGGCAGCGCGACGCCGAGCTGGCGGGCGCCGTTGAGCGCGAGGTTGAGGTCCTTCTGGTGCAATTCGATGCGGAAGCCGGGCGCGAAGGTGCGCTTGACCATGCGCTCGCCATGCACTTCCAGAATGCGCGAATTGGCAAAACCGCCCATCAGCGCCTGGCGCACCTTGGCGGGGTCGGCACCGGCCTTGGAGGCGAACAGCAGCGCCTCGCCGACCGCCTCGATGGTGAGCGCCACGATGATCTGGTTGGCGACCTTGGTGGTCTGGCCATCGCCATTGCCGCCGACCAAGGTGATGTTCTTGCCCATCTTCTCGAACAGCGGCTTCACCGTCTCGAAGGCGGCTTCCGGCCCGCCGACCATGATGGTGAGCGAGGCGGCCTTGGCGCCGACTTCGCCGCCGGACACCGGGGCGTCGAGATAGTCGCAGCCGAGCGCGTTGATCTTCGACGCGAATTCCTTGGTCTCCACCGGCGCGATCGAGCTCATATCGACCACGATCTTGCCGGCGGACAGCCCCGCGGCGATGCCGTTCTCGCTGAACAGCGCCGCGGCGACGTCGGGCGTGTCGGGGAGCATGGTGAAGATCACCTGCGCCTGCCGCGCCACCTCGTCGGCGCTGGCGCAGGCCTGCGCGCCGGCGTCCTTCAGGGCCTGCGGCACGCCGCTGCGCGACTGGGCGTAGAGCGTGTGCCCGGCGGCCAGCAGGTGACCGGCCATCGGGGCGCCCATTATGCCGAGACCAATGAAACCGACCTTCATCTTGGCGTCTCCCTGGCTCATCGGATTCACGACGCGTATTTGCGCGCGATGGCTTCGGTGGTGCGGGCCAGGGTGCCGGTGTCGATACCGACCGCGGTGAAGATGCAGCCGGCCGCCATGTAGCGGCGCGCCAGCGTCTCGTCGCCGGTGAGGATGCCGGCCGGCTTGCCGGTGGCGACGATCCTGCCGATGGTCGCCTCGATCAGCTCGACGATGTAGGGGTTGCCCTGGTCGCCGAGATAGCCGAGGTCCGACGACAGGTCGCCCGGCCCGACGAACAGGCCGTCAATGCCGGGCAGGGCCGCGATGGCCTCGATATTGTCCAGCCCCTGCTGGGTCTCGATCTGGACCAGGATGCACAGCTCCTGCTGCGCGCGGCGGTGATAATCGGGCACCCGGCCGAACAGCGAGGCGCGCGAGGCACCCGCGAAGCCGCGGATGCCGTCCGGCGGAAAACGGGTCGCCGCCACCGCCGCGGCGGCCTGTTCCACCGTCTCGACCATGGGGATGAGGAAGGTCTGCACGCCGATGTCGAGATAGCGCTTCAGCACGATGGGGTCGTTTTCCGGCACCCGCACGATCGGGTGGGTGGCATTGGCCAGCGTGGCATGAAGCTGGCCCAGCACGCCGGGCACGTCGTTGGGCGCATGCTCGGCGTCGATCAGCAGCCAGTCGAAGCCGGAGCCGGCGAGGATTTCCGTGGCGGTCGGGCTCGCCATGCTGTTCCAGAAGCCGATCTGCTGGCGGCGCGCCTCGATGGCGCGCTTGAAGGTGTTGACGGGCAGGTCCACGAACGAGGTCCTTTCACACGGGGAGACGGGTAGGGCGCTATTCGGCCAGAGCCTGCTCGCGCTTGCGCAGCACTGCCGGCGAGAGCATGGCGAGCAGCAGCACCACGACGATGCCGAGCAGGAAGGCGCTGATCGGATGGGTGAGGAACACCGACGGATCGCCGTCGGAGAGCTGCATGGCGCGGCGGAAATTCTCCTCCAACTGCGGGCCGAGCACGAGGCCGAGCAGCAGCGGCGCCGGTTCGACGCCGACCTTGATGAAGAAGTAGCCGACGAGCGCGCAGCCCAGCATGAGCCAGACATTGAAGGCGCTGTTGGAGATGCCGTAGGTGCCGATGCAGCAGAACAGCACGATGGCCGGGAACAGCAGCCGGTACGGCACCTTCAGCATCGACACCCACAGGCCGACCAGCGGCAGGTTGATGATGAGCAGCATGAGATTGCCGGTCCACATGCTGGCGATGACGCCCCACACCAGTTCCGGCTGCTCGGTCATCACCTGCGGGCCGGGCTGGATGCCCTGCATCATCAGGGCGCCGATCATCAGCGCCATGAGGGCGTTGGAGGGGATGCCGAGGGTGAGCAGCGGGATGAAGCTGGTCTGCGCCCCGGCATTGTTGGCCGCCTCCGGGCCGGCGACGCCCTCGATGGCGCCCTTGCCGAAGCGCGAGGGGTCTTTCGCCAGCTTCTTTTCCACGGCGTAGGAGGTGAAGGGCGGCAGCGCCGCGCCGCCGCCCGGCAGCACGCCGAGCGCCGAGCCGATCAGCGTGCCGCGCACCATGGCCGGGAAGGCCGCCTTCAGATCGGCGCGGGACGGTATGAGGTCGCGCAGCTTCTGGCTCACCACCTGCCGCACGGCCGGGCGCTCCAGATTGGCGATGATCTCGGCGAGGCCGAACATGCCCATGGCGACGGGCACGAAATCCAGCCCGTCCGCCAGCGCCGGCACGCCGAACGTCATGCGCGCGGCGCCGGAATTGACGTCGATGCCGACCACGCCGAGCAGCAGGCCGAGAAACACCATGGCCAGCGACTTCGACACCGAGCCGTGCGCCAGGATGACCGCGGCGAACAGGCCGAGCACCAGCAGGCTGAAATACTCCACCGCGGTGAACTTCATCGCCAGCGCGGCCAGTGGCAGGCTGAGCAGCGCGATGATGACGGTGGCGACGGTGCCGGCGAAGAAGGAGGAGATCGCCGCGATGGCCAGCGCCGGGCCGGCGCGGCCCTGCTTGGCCATTTCGTGCCCGTCGATGCAGGTGACCACCGAGGAGGTCTCGCCCGGCACGTTCACCAGGATCGCGGTGGTCGAGCCGCCATACTGCGCGCCGTAGAAGATGCCGGCGAGCATGATGAGCGAGGAGGCCGGCTCCAGGCCGAAGGTGAAGGGCAGCAGCAACGCGATGGTGGGGATCGGCCCGATGCCCGGCAGCACGCCGATGGCGGTGCCGATGACCACGCCGATCAGGCAGTACATCAGATTGTTGAGCTGCATCGCCGTGGACAGGCCGAGCAGCAGATTGTCGAACAGTTCCATGGCGCGCCCCCTACCAGGGCCAGACCGGCACGGGCAGCGCCAGCACCTTGACGAACAGCAGGATGGCGGCCGCGGACATGCTGATGCCGAACACGATGACTTCGAAGAAGCGGCTCTCATGGCTGGCGACCGCCGCCACGATGATGGTGGCGAGCGAGGCCACCGCCAGCCCGAAGCTCTCCACCAGGAAGGCGAACAGCCCGACCGCCACCGCGATCGCCACAAGCGGGCGCAGCTGCACCCGCTCGATGCCGGCGTGCCGGCTGACCAGGCCCCGGCCGGCGAAGAACAGGCCGAAGGCCAGAAGCACCAGCGCGAAGGCGCGGGGCATGTAGCCCGGCCCCATGTTCGCGGCGGTGCCGCCGGACAGCTTCCAGGTTGCGGCGAAGGTGCCCGCCGCAACAAGGACCAGGAAGCTGCCGAACAGAAGGTCGGGCCAATCGAACCGACGCTGTGTCACGGCCGCGGCTCAGTTGGTCTTGATGTCGGCGTCGCGCACGATGGTGCCCCACGCCGCGATGTTGGCGGTCAGCCAGCTCTTCACCGCGTCCGGCGTGCCGGGGCGCACCATGCCGCCCTGTTCGGCGATCTTGGCCTGGATCTCCGGCAGCGCGAGGATCTTCTGCAACTCGGCGTTAAGCCGCTCGACCACGGCGGGCGGGGTGCCGCCGGTGGTGAGCAGGCCCTGCCAGGTGCCGGCATCGTCCAGCGGCAGCTTGGCTTCCTTGAAGGTCTGCACGTCCGGCAGTGCCGTCAGGCGGCTGTCCCCGGTGACCGCGATGCCGACGAGCTGCTTGTTGGTGACAAACGGCAGGGTGGCGGTGGCGCCGTTGATGATGACGTTGCTCTCGTTCGAGACCACGGCCCGCGATGCGGCCGCGCCGCCCTTATAGGGCACGTTCTTCCACTCGATGCCGAGATGCTTGGCCAGCGCGACGGCGGTGATGTGGTTGAGCGCGCCGACGCCGGAATTGGCGACCGCCAGCTTGCCGGGATTGGCCTTGGCGAAGGCGACCAGCTCGGCGACATTGGTGGCGGGCACCGAGGGGTTCACCGCCAGCACATAGGGCCCGAACATCACCAGGCCGACCGGCGCCAGGTCCTTCTGCACATCATAGGTGAGGTCCGGGAACAGGCTGGGCGCCACGGCGAGCGAGCCGATATCCATCAAGAGCAGGGTGTGGCCGTCCGGCCGGGCCTTGGCGACCGAGTCGGCGCCGATATTGCCGGCCGCGCCGGGCTTGTTCTCGACCACCACGGACTGGCCGATGGCCTCGGACAGCTTGGGGCTGATCAGGCGGGCGAGAATGTCGGACGTGCCGCCTGGCGCGAACGGCACGACGATGCGCACCGGGCGCTCGAAGGCCTGGCTGTTTGCCAGCGTGGGAAACAGGGCGCCGCACAGCGCCAGCGCGGCCGCAGCCGCCTTGAATCGGCGAAAGCCGAGTTGCGTCTTCATGGGCAATTCCTCCTTGGAACAGATGTCAGGCGCTTGGCGCGATGATTATTGGGAGCGCAATGCAGGCGTTCCGAAACCTATGCTAGGGGAGTGTCGATGCCCCGATGAGTTGTTTTCGGCATGGATCGATGTCATTTTTGGATCGATGTTCGAGCTCAGCCATCTCCGCTGTTTTGTCGCCGTCGCCGAGGAGCTGCATTTCGGGCGGGCGGCGGCGCGGCTCAACCTGACCCAGCCGCCGCTGAGCCGGCAGATCCAGCTCCTGGAGCACACGCTGGACGTGCGGCTGCTGGACCGCACCAGCCGTTCCGTCACGCTGACGCGAGCCGGCCTGAACTTCCTCCCCGAGGCGCGGCGGCTGCTGCGGCTGGCGGAAGGCGCGGCGCTGGCGGCGCGGCGCACCGCGATCGGCGAGGCCGGATCGGTGACGCTGGGCTTCACCGCGGTGTCCGGCTACGAGTTTCTGCCCCGGCTGATCAAGACCTTCCGCGCGCAGGCGCCGGACATCGACATCGTGCTGAAGGAGATGGTGTCGTCCGACCAGCTGGAATCGCTCACCGCCGGGCGGATCGATGTCGGGCTGGTGCGGCCCTCGTTCAACCGGCGCGAGTTCGGCTCATTGTGCGTGGTGCGCGAGCCGCTGATGCTGGCCGCTCCGGAAGACCACCCGCTGGCATCGGCGCCGGAGCCGAGCATCGGCGATCTCGACCGGCAGCCGATCGTGACCTATTCGCCCTATGAGGCGCGCTATTTCTACGATCTTCTGGCGACCATCTTCGCCCATGCCGCGATCATGCCGCATTATGCCCAGCACATCAGCCAGGTTCACTCCATTCTCGGCCTGGTGAAGGCGGGAATCGGCTTGGCGCTGGTGCCGCGCTCGGCCCTGAACCTGCGCTTCGACGGCGTGGTGCTGCGCCCGATCGCGATCGACCCGCGTTTCACCGTCGAGCTTTATGCCGCCTGGCGGCCGGGCAACAGCAATCCGGCGCTGCTCACGCTGCAGAAAACCCTGCGGCAGGTCGCCGATACCCCGCCGCTTTAGCTCCGCGTGGAACGGGCGCCGTCGCGCCACGTTATCGGGAAATTGAGGCAGGAGGACACCATGGACGAGCGGGAACAACGCATACGCGAACGCGCGCACCAGCTCTGGGAAGAAGAGGGGCGCCCGGACGGGCGGCACGAACATCATTGGCTGCGCGCCGCGCATATCGTCGCAACCGAGGAGGCGGACGGCGAGGCCCGCCACGCCGCCGATGTGGCGCCGGGCAGCGTGGAGCGGGAGGTGCCGGTTGCGGACAAAGGCCCGGTGAGCGAGATCGACACCGTTGTGCGGACACTGGAAATTCCCGCCAAACGCCGCGGACGCGGCGTGCCGGCCAATGATCGCGAAGGGGCGATGAGCGGCACGCAGCGGCGCTGAAGGCCGGCCCCGCTGCAAAGGTCCGTCACCCCGGCACCGTTCGGTGCCGGGAACCCCCGGCGCGTTTGCCGCTTGTCCTTCCGGCACGCGGTGGGCGGCCGTTCTGGACCATGAGGCAAGGGAATGCATCGTCGAGACTTCGTGCTCGGAGCCGGGCTGCTGGCCGCCATGCCGGCGTCCATTCTTTCGGCACGGATTGCGCAGGCGCAGGCCCAAGGACAGGCGCAGGGCCAGAAGGGCATGGCCTTCGATGCGGAGACGGTGCGCAAGCTCGCGCGCGAGCTTGCCGCCAAGCCCTATGCCGCACCGAACCAGGATTTGCCGTCCGAGGTCGACAAGCTGAGCTACGACCAGTATCGCGACATCCGTTTCAATGCAGATCGCGCACTGTGGCGTGGCGCGGGCAGCGGCTTCGAGGCGCAGCTTTTTCACCGCGGCTTTCTGTTCCGCGACCGGGTCGACATCTATGTCACGGCCGACGGCCAGGCGACGCGGCTGCCCTATGATCCCGGCCTGTTTCGCTTCGAGCACGGGCTGAAGGCACCGGACGGCAAGGTCGATCTCGGCTTTTCCGGTTTTCGCCTGCACGGTCCGATCAACCGGGCGGACTATTTCGACGAAATCGCCGTGTTCCAGGGCGCCAGCTATTTCCGCTCGCTCGGCAAGGGTCAGATTTACGGCACCTCGGCGCGCGGGCTCTCCATCAAGACCGGGGATGCCGGCGGCGAGGAATTCCCCGTCTTCAAGGCGTTCTGGATCGAGCAGCCGCGTGTGGGCGTCGATTCCATCGTGGTGCATGCCCTGCTCGACAGCCCGAGCGCGGCGGCGGCGCACCGCTTCACCATCCGCCCCGGCGAGACGACGGTGATGTCGGTGGAGATGGCGGTCTATCCGCGGGTGGATGTCGACCAGGTCGGCATCGGCTCGCTGACCAGCATGTTCATGTTCGGCCCGAACGACCGCAACGACATCGACGATTTCCGGCCGATGGTGGCCGACGCCAACGGTCTTTCCATCCTGTCCGGCAGTGGCGAGCGGCTGTGGCGCCCGCTGACCAATCCGCTGCGCCTGCAGATCTCCTCCTTCGCCACCTCCGACCTGCGCGGCTTCGGCCTGATGCAGCGCCAGCGCTCCTTCTTCGACTACCAGGACCTGGAGGCCCGCTATGAGCGGCGGCCGAGCGTCTGGATCGAGCCGATCGGCGATTGGGGCGGCGGTGCGGTGGTGCTGGTGGAAATCCCGACCCGCGAGGAGGTGCACGACAACATCGTTGCCTTCTGGCGCCCGAGCGAACCGCTGCGCAAGGGCCGCGAATATTCCTCCACCTACCGTATGCATTGGGGCTGGGACGGGCCGGACCGCACGGACCTCGGCCGCATCAGCGCCACCCGCGTCGGCGGCACCGCGGACCGGCGCCTGTTCGTGCTGGACGTGGTCGGCCGCAGCCTCAAGGACCTGCCCGCGGAGGGCATATCGGCGCGGGTCACCGCCAATACCGGCCGGATCGCCGACGTGGTGACGCAGCGCAACCCCGAAATCGACGGCTGGCGCGTGTCCTTTGCCTTCACGCCCGATGGCGCCGACCTCTCGGAACTGCGGGCCGACCTGCTGCGCGGCGATGAGAAGCTCGCGGAAACCTGGGTCTACCGATGGACGGCGTAATGCAGCAGTCCGTGGCGCCCGTGGCCCTGGCACCGGCAGCGCTGCCGCCGGACGCGCCGCTGGCGATGCCGATCCAGTCGCTCGGCACCGCGCCGCCTGCCGATCCGGTGCGCGGCGGCGCCGCGCTGATGGTGCGGCGGGTCTTGGTGATCGGCGGGGCGGGGCTGCTGACCGCGTTCGGCGCGCAGGAAATGTACCGGGTGCTCGATGTCGGCGGGCTGACGCTGCTGGAAGGCCTGGTGCTGGTGCTGTTCGTGGTGCTGTTCGCCTGGATCGGCTTCTCCTTCACCAATGCGTTGAGCGGGGCGGCCACCATGCTGTGGCGGCCGGACGACGGGCTCGGCATCGACCCGGCGGCGGCGCTGCCAAGGCTGGCCCGGCGCACCGCTCTGCTGATGCCGACCTATAATGAGGCGCCGGCGCGCGTCTTTGCCGGCCTTCAGGCCACCTATGAATCGCTGGAACAGACCGGCGCCGCCGATGCGTTCGACGTCTTCATTCTCAGCGACACCACCGATGCCGACGTCTGGGTGGCGGAGGAGACCGGATTCCTCGCCCTGCGCGAGCGCCTCGGTGCGGACGGGCGCCTCTTCTACCGCCGCCGCCCGCGCAATACCGACCGCAAGGCCGGCAATGTCGCGGACTGGGTGACCAGGTTCGGCGGCGCCTATGACCATATGCTGATCCTGGACGCCGACAGCGTGATGACCGGGGAGTGCATCGTGCGGCTCGCCGCCGCCATGGAGGCGAACCCGCGGGTGGGGCTGATCCAGACCCTGCCGGCCATCGTCGGCGCCCGCACCCTGTTCGCGCGGCTGCAACAATTCGCCAGCCGGCTCTATGGCCCGCTGATCGCCCAGGGGCTGGCCGGCTGGCACGGGCCGGACAGCAATTACTGGGGCCACAACGCCATCATCCGTACCCGCGCCTTCGCCGAATGCGCCGGCCTGCCGCATCTGAAGGGTCGCAAGCCGTTCGGCGGCCACATCCTCAGCCACGATTTCGTCGAGGCGGCGCTGATCCGGCGCTGCGGCTGGGCGGTGCACATGGTGCCGTGGCTGGAGGGCTCCTATGAGGAGGGGCCGCCCTCGCTCACCGAACTCGCCGTGCGCGACCGTCGCTGGTGCCAGGGCAATTTGCAGCACGCCGCCGTGCTGCCGGCGCGCGGGCTGCATCCGCTGAGCCGGCTGCATATGCTGGTCGGCATCGGCTCCTATGTCACCGCGCCCTTGTGGCTGATCATGCTGCTGGCCGGCCTGCTCACCGCCTTGCAGGCCCGCTTCGTGCCGCCGAACTATTTCCCGTCCGAATTCTCGCTGTTCCCGGCCTGGCCGGCGCAGGACCCGGTGCGCGCCGCCTGGGTGTTCGTCGGCACCATGGCGGTGCTGCTGCTGCCGAAATTCATCGCCTATCTGTTGATGCTGCGCGATCCCGCGCTGCGGCGCGGCTTCGGCGGCGGGGTGCGCGCGCTGTTCGGCCTGCTGGCGGAGACGCTGATCACCGGCCTGATGGCGCCGGTGACGATGCTGACGCAGTCCGTGGCGGTGGCGACCATTCTGGCCGGCCGCGACGGCGGCTGGCAGCCGCAGCGGCGCGACGACGGCAGCGTGAGCGTGCGCGAGACCGTTCGCCACTTTCTGCCGCATACGCTGTTCGGCCTCATGCTCGGCGGCGCGGCGCTGGCGATCTCGCTGCCGCTGCTGTTCTGGATGACGCCGGTGGTGATCGGCCTCGTCATCGTCGTGCCGCTGGTGGTGTGGACCAGCGGGACGCGGCCCCTGCTGCGCGGCGTGCTGCGCACCCCGGAAGAGAGCGCCCCGCCGCCGGTGCTGTCGCGCGCCCTGGCGCTGGCGCACGAACTGCGCGCGCCCTCCGGCGAGGCGGTGAGCCGGCTGGCGGGGGATGCCGCGCTGTTGCAGGCGCACCGCGCCATGCTGGCCGATTTCGCCGAGCGCGCGCCGGGCGACTACGCGCCGGAGCGGCTGGTGGCGCGCGCCAAGGTGCAGGATTCCGGCGATCTCGCCACCGCGCTGCGGCTGCTGACCCCGCGCGAGAAGGCGGCCGCGCTCGGTGACCGCGAAGCGCTGGACCGGCTTCTCGCCTTGCCGCGAACCGGCTGAGGAACTGCGAACCGCCCGCAACGTTTGCGGAGCAGGCTGAAGGACGACACACCATGGCGCAGCGCGGCTTCTGGAAGGGCTATCTCAAGCTTTCGCTGGTGACGTGCCCGGTGGCGATGACGCCGGCAACGACGGAGGCCGAGAAGATCCGCTTCCACACCCTGAACCGCGCCACCGGAAACCGGGTCGAGGGCATCTATGTCGATGCGCAGAGTGGCGAGGCCGTCGACGACGACGACCAGGTGCGCGGCTATGAGCGCGCGCCGGGCAATTTTGTCATTCTGGAAGAGGATGAGTTGCGCGCCGTCGCGCTGGAGAGCACCCGCACCATCGACATCGACACCTTCGTGCCGGCCGACAGCGTCGGCTGGCTGTGGTACGACACGCCGCATTTCCTGGTGCCCAACGACCCGGTGGGCGAGGAAGCCTTCGCCGTGATCCGCGAGGCGATGGCGGCGACCAAGACGGTCGGCCTGTCCCGCCTCGTGCTGTACCGGCGCGAGCGGCCGGTGATGCTGGAGCCGCGCGGGCGCGGCATCGTGCTGTGGACCCTGCATTATGCCGACGAACTGCGCCCGCCGGAGGAATATTTCGACGACATCGATGGGGACGCCGATGCCGACCATGTCGGCCTGATCGCCCGGCTGATCGACCGGCGCACCCGCGACTGGGACCCCGCGGTGGCGCACGACGCCCTGCAGGACCAGCTGAAGGCGCTGATCGCCGCCAAGAAAAAGCGCCGGCCTGCGGCGCGGGCCACCAAGCCGCGCGAGGCGGACGAGGCGCCGACCAATGTCGTCAACATCATGGACGCGCTGAAGAAGAGCCTTGCGGCCGAGAAGCCGGGCAAGAGCCCGCGCCGTTAGGGTGGGTGAAGCCGTGCGGTATCAGCCGTTGCGTCCTTCGAGGCCCGAGCTCCGCTCGTTCACCTCAGGATGACGTAAGTCATTGATTTACAAAAACGTTCGTCATGCTGAGGTGGCGGCCGCAGGCCGCCCTCGAAGCACGCGCTGCCGCCTCTCTAACCCGCCTTGCGCGTCGCCGTCTTCTTGCTCGCCGGCTTCTTGGCCGGCGCGGCCTTCGCCATGCCCGCACTGCGCCGCAGCGCCTCCATCAAGTCCACCGTCTTGGCGCGCGCCGGCTGTCTCAGTGGCTTGATGGTGCGGCCTTCCATCTTGGCGCGCACCAGCTCGGCGAGGGCGGCATCATAGGCGTCGTCGAACGTCTCGGGGTGGAAGGCGCCGGCCTTGG
>JBGGNI010000099.1:0-21354 GCA_041287585.1 Xanthobacteraceae bacterium | reverse complement strand
GCTCAAGCGCGGCGTCACGGTCGGCTCGCTGCTCACCATCGAGTTCAACGCCGCCATGACGCTGTTCAAGTTCGCCCCCTCCAACGTGCTGGTGACGGCGCTGAGCGAGGACAAGGTGCCGCTGGCCGGCTGGATGTTCATCCGCGCCTATCCGGTGCGCTGGACCACCTCGGACCTCGACGCCACCAACAAGGCGGTGATGATCGAGACCATGGAACTCGCCTTTGCCCGCATGCAGGTGGTGCGCGTCTGATGCCGATCGAGATCCGCGAGCTCATCATCCGCGCCGTGGTCGAGGCGCCGCCGCGCCAGCCGGAGGCCGCTGCCGCCCCGGCGGAGGAGGAGCGCGCGCGGCTGGTGCAGCAGTGCGTCGACGAGGTGATGAAGGCGTTGCGCCGGGAGCGGGAGCGATAAATGGCCTTTCCCGACCTGTTCAAGCTGGAAAAGCTGAAGATCGAGGCGTTTCAGGAGCGCAAGCGCAAGACCGCGCTGGGCAGCTTCGAAGCCATGTTCAACCCCACCACCGTCAGCCAGAGCTACAGTAACCGCTATGTGGCGACCGCGGGCGGGCAGGGGGTGAAGCAGGTGGCGCGCTTTTCCAACGTGCTGCCGGCCACGCTGAAGCTGCAATTGCTGCTGGACGGCACCGGGGTGGACCAGATCGGCCTGCTGACGCTGTTCGGCAAGAACAAGACCGTGGGCGAGCGGATCGACGACTTTCTCAAGCTTTGCTACCGCGTCAATGGCGACAGCCACGAGCCGAACTTCCTGAAAGTCACCTGGGGCAAGTTCAGCCGCCAGCTCACCGGCGACGGCTTCCGCGGCCGGCTCGCCGGCGTCGACATCAACTACACCAGCTTCGACCGCGACGGCGAGCCGCTGCGCGCCGAACTCGACATCGCCATCACCTGCGACGACGATCTCGACCGCCAGGCCAGCGCGCTGCATCTGTCTTCGCCGGACCTCTCGCACAGCCGGCTGGTGCGCGAGGGCGACACGCTGCCTTTGCTCACCGCCGAGATTTACGGCAGCTCGCGCCACCTCGTCGCGGTGGCGCGCGCCAATGATCTGGACCAGTTCCGCACCGTCGAGGCCGGGCGCGAGCTGATCTTCCCGCCGATCGCGGATTAGCGCCGATGGTTGCGGTCCCCGTCATCACCAGCAACGGCGCCGATCTGCCGGACTTCGGGCTGGTCTCGGTGGAGGTGGTGCGCGAGGTCAATCGGGTGCCCTATGCGAGGCTGTTGTTCGCCGATGGCGACGTGCCGGCCGGCCGCTTTCCCGCGCTGGACAGCGACGCCCTGGCGCCGGGCACCGAGATCGCCATTGCCGTGCGCGAAGCCGGCGCCGTCACCCGGCTGTTCCAGGGGCAGGTGCTGCGGCTCGGCTTCGAGACCCTGCAGGGCGTTCCGCGGGTCAGCGTGGAGTGCAAGGACAAGGCGTTCCGCCTGACCCGGCCCCGGCGCACCGCGGTGTTTGCGCAGAGCAGCGACGCGGACGCCATCGGCACCATCCTGCGGCAGGCCGGGCTCACCGCGGCCGACCTGGGGCCGGACGGCGGCGTGCACGAGGCCCTGGTGCAATATGACGCCACCGACTGGGATTTCATCGCTGCCCGCGCCGAGGCGAACGGGCTCGCGGTGGTGGTGACGGACGGTGCGGTGGCAATGAAGCCGCTGGCGGCGCAAGGCCCGCCGGCGCTGAAGCTCCAGCTCGGCATCGACGAAATCGCGGAGCTGGAACTGGAGCTCGACGCCGGCGACCAGCACCCCGATATCGAGACGCTGGGCTGGGATCTCGCCGCCGCCGCGGCGACCGAACCCGCCGCAGCAGCAGCGCTCGCCTCGGTGCAGGGCAACATCGACCCCGCCAAGGCCGGCCGCAGCCTCGGGCTTGGCGACGTCAAATTGAGCCATCTGGTGCCGGCCACCGGCGGCGCTTTGCGCGCCTGGGCCTCGGCGCGGCTGGCGCGGCAGCGCCTCTCGATGATCCGCGGCCGCATCGGCCTCGCCGGCACCGGCAAGGTGGCGCCGATGCACACGGTGGAACTCGCCGGCATGGGCGCGCGCTTCAACGGCACGGCGCTGGTGAGCGGGGTGCGCCATGTGCTGGAGCATGGCGTCTGGCGCACCGATTTGCGGCTCGGCCTTCCCCCGGCCGGCGTGCCGAGCGCGCCCGACATTCTCGGCGTGCCGGCGCAGGGGCTGCTGCCGGCAGCGCGCGGGCTGCGCATCGGGCTGGTCGGCGCCTATGAGGAGGACAGCTCCGGCGGCTATCGCGTGCGCGTGGTGCTGCCGGACGCCGGCGCACCGGATACGCTGTGGGCACGCCTCGCCTCGCCGGCCGCCGGCCCCGGCCGCGGCTTTGTGTTCCGGCCGGAGGTCGGCGACGAGGTGGTGGTGGGCTTCCTGGCGGAAGACCCGCGCGAGCCCGTGGTGCTCGGCGCGCTGTTCGGCGCCAAGCATGCGCCGCCGGCTCCCTTCGCCGCCACCTCCGAAAACAACCTCGCCAAAGGCCTCGCCACCGCCAACGGCATCGCGCTCGCCTTTACCGACCAGAAAAAGCCGGTGGTGACGCTGAAGACGCCCGCCGGCGCCATTACCATCGATGACGAGAAGGGCGAGTTGCGCCTGACCGACGGCCACAACAACAGCGTGGTGCTGAGCGCAGACGGCATCGCCATCGTCTCGGCGAAGAATCTGACCCTTGAGGCCAAGGGCAAGGTCACGGTCACGGGGGCGAGCGTCGATGTCAACTGACGGGCATGACGCGCCTTTTCTCGGCCGCGGCTGGGCGTTCCCGCCGTCTTTCAGCGAGGGCGGCGCGCAGGTGGAGACGGTGGCCGGCGCGCAGGACGTGGCGCAGGCGCTCGCCATCATCTTCGCCACCGAGCTGGGCGAGCGGCCGATGCGCGAGGATTTCGGCTCCGCCTTGCGCCGGCACATGTTCGCCGAGATCGACCAGACCCTGCTCACCAGCCTGCGCGGCGCCATTTTCGACGCCATTCTGGCGTTCGAGCCCCGCGTGCAGATCGACGCGCTGGAGATCGTCGAGAGCGAGGAGACGGCGGGGCTGCTTACCGTCTCGCTGCACTACACGCTGCGCGGCACCAATTCGCGCTACAATCTGGTCTACCCCTTCTATATCCGCGAAGCCTCGACCACCGTGACGGCGGGGGGAGGCTGATGGCGGACCTTGTGCTGCTGGACGGCGACCAGGCGATCTTCCAGCCCGGCTTCGGGGCGGCGATCGTCATGGTGCAGCCCGGCCGGATCGCCGGCAGCGGGCCGATGCGCGCCGCCGGCAAGCGCGCCTGCGTCGACGGCGACGAAGCCTCCGTGAGCGTGCCGGGCTGCCTCTATATGACGCCGCTCCATTCGATTCCCGGCATCGGCACGCTCGCCATCGCCGCGCTCACCGGCAACTAGCTCTCCGTCACCTCCGCCGCCGGCGGCGACCGGCTGATGCTGAAGGGCGGTGCCTTCATTGCCCAGTTCACCGTGCAGGTCCCCGCCATGCAGCCGCCGCCGGGGCCGGGCGCGCCGATACCGGACGCCACGCCAAGCTACAGCGGCGCCGGCACGTTCGTTACCGCCAACACCACCGTGAAGGCGGGTTGAGCATGGCCCGCCCCCCGCTGATCGAAGAGCGCGGCGCCCAGCGCGACGGAACGGCGCAGAGCGGCCGCCGCAATCCCGAGCTCGACGCGGAGGCGGCACTCATCGACGAGCGCGGCCCGGAGGAGATGATCCGCCTCGCCCGCCGCTTCGCCGGCGGGCTGATGTGGTACGGGCCGGACAATCGGCCGGGCGGCTGGTGGGCGCCGGCCGAGGGCGAGGCGCTGCCGGTGCCCGGCGAGCCGCCGCGCGGCGGGCCGAGCTTTTTCGACGGCATCGGGCCCGGCGGCTTGAGCGAGGCCGAGGTCGCCGCCTTCGCCGCCGATCCCGCCTCCTTTGCCGATCCGCGCTACGACGTGCTGCGGCGCCCGCACATGGCGCTTTTCCTCGCCGCCGTGCGCCTGATGCGCCACGGCCGCAACGCGGTGAACGCGTTCACCGAGCGGCATATGGATTACCATCTGCGCACCGTGCTCGGCCTGTCGCCCCGGCCGCCGCAGCCGGACCGCGCCTATGTGCTGTTCGAGCTTGCCGCCGGCGTCGCGGCCGCCGAGGTGCCGGAGGGGCTGCGCCTGCTCGCCGGCCGCGACGCCGAGCGGCGCGAGCGGCTCTATCGGCTGGAGCGGCCGATGGTGGTGAACCGGGCGCGCGTCGCCCGGCTCGCCACCGCCTTCGTCGATCGCGAGACCATTGGCATCCCGCAGGCGCGGCGCGCCATCACCGGCACGCCGGAGGAGCAGAACCTGTTCCTGCTCGCCATCGCGCTCGGCGCGCCGCAGCCCGGCGACTGGCTGCCGGACTACCGGGGCCGGCCCCTCGATGCGGCCCGGCTGGCGGCGCTGGCCCGGCTGATCGGCTTCGCGCCGACCGCGCTGGCGATGGAGCTGTTCGAGCTGCGGGCGCTCATCGCCCGCAAGGCCCGCCGCGCCGACGAGGCCGGGGATTGGGCGCGTATCAACGCCACGCTGGAGGCGGCCGGGCGTGCCAAGCGCGGCGATCCTGCCTGGCGGCTGCAACCGGCCAATCCGCGCGATTTCACCGCCAACCTCGCCACCGCGCTGCAAGGCCCGCCGGACCTTGGCGGCCTCACCGAGGTGGCGACGGTGGACGATCTCGCGCTGCATCTCGACCGCGAGGATGTGCGGACGGTGATCCGCACCCGGCTGTTCCTCGATGTCGACGCGCAGTTTGCGCCGATGATGGCGTTGAAGCGCGCTATTTCGACCGACTGGTCGGTCATCAACAACCAGTTGGAGAATGCCGGACGTCGCAAGCGGCCGGACCAGCCGGGCTGGGTGCTGCCGATTGCCGATCCGGCGGATTTTCCCGCCAATCTCACCGCCGCCATCGACCCGATCGACTTCGCGGCGGCCGGAGCGGAGGCGGGCGGCGTTGCCGATCTCGATGGCTATCTCGCCCGCTGCACGACTGCGGAAGCCTATTTCTTCCTGCCGGCCGAGGACATCGCCCGACTGATCGCCGCGTTTTCCGCGGACGAGGCCACCCCGGCCGGCGCCGCGCTCTGGCAGGGCGCCTATGGCCTGCTGGCGCGCGCTTATGCCCGCAAGGTGCGCGCCGAGGGAGCCTCGATGCTCCGCGCGATCCGCGAGAATGACGGGCTGCGCGCCGCGCTCGAAGCCGTGCTCGGCCCGTTGCCGCAGGCGCCGGAGGGCTGGATGGAGGCGCTCGGCCGCTACGCCGCGCCGGACGAGGTCGCGCTGGTGCGCGCCGCCCTCGCCCCCGGCGGGCCGGTGCCGGAATGGGGCCGCATCGACGCCGTGCTGGAGGAGGCGCGCCGCCGCCGGCTTCGCTTGCCGGAGCCGGTGGCGCGCAAGCAGCACTGGCGGGCGCTGTTCGCGCGGGACGAGCCGCGCGGCGACGGCGCGCTGTGGCCCGGCCTCGGCGGCGTTCCGGACGATGCCGGGCCGGACCGCCCGCCGGCCGCCATCGGCTTCGCCATTGCCTCGCCGGCGCTCGCGCTCTCCGCCGGCCGGCGGACGGTGACGCTGACGCTGGGCTTTCATGACGATGGCGGCGGCGCGCTGGTGGCGCCGGTGGACGACCATGGCGACACCCCGCACGCCGTGCCCTTCGCCGTCACACTCAGCGGTGGCAAAGGCTGGATCACGCCGAGCAGCGTCGCCTTCCGCCAGGTGCCCTATGCCGCCCAGCCCGGCGCCGCGCCGGTGGATGCCGACACTCCGCTGATCGCCCTGCAGATCGCGCTGGTGCTGGACGACACCGCTGAAGCGCTGGCCACCAACGACGCCGCCGGCGCGTTCGGCGCCACGCCGTGGCCGGTGCTGCGGCTGATGCTGCGCCCGGTGTGGGACCCGGTGCGGCGGCGCTTCGACACCGCCTATGAGCGTTTTCGCGGTGTGAGGCTCGCCCGCGTACACCTTGCCGTCGCCGCCGGCGCGCCGGGGCTGTGGCCGCTCAAGGTGGAAACCGAGGCCGGCGTGGCGGACGGCAAAAAGCCGTTCGAGCCGTTCGGCACCACGCCCTCGCGCGGCTCCGAGCTGGCCTTCAGCCACGCCGACCTGCTCAACAAGCGCCTCACCCGGCTCGGCCTCAATCTCGAATGGCTGGGCGGCCCGGCGGACCTCGCGGCACATTACCGGCTCTATGGCGCGCGGGACTTTTCCGCCCAGCTCAGCCTGGTCGATGGCGGCGTGCGCACCAGCGCGCTGGGCCCGCCCGCGCCGTTGTTCGGCGGCAACGATGCCGGCGCCCCGGTGCGGATCGAACGCGCGACCGGCGATGCGGCGCGGCTCGATGCGGTGGTGGCCCCGCTGCCTGCCGATGTGCGCGCCTGGCGCCGCTTTGCGACACTGCGGCTGAGCGGCACGGATTTCGGCCACCACGCTTTCGCCGGCCTCGCACTGCTGAAATCGGTGACGCTGGCCAATGAATTGCGCAAAGGCACCGACGTGGTCGCCGCCGACTACACCGTGAACCCGCCCTATACGCCCAAGCTCAAGCGGCTGGACTTGGACTTCGCCGCGGTCCACGAGATCGACCTCGCGCGCTACGACCGCTCCCGCGCGGTCGACCGGCTTTTCCATGTCGAGGCGTTCGGCATCGTCGAGGCCGGCGCGCCGGGCTGGACGCTGCTGCCCGAATACGACTGCGAGGGCGCGCTCTATATCGGCCTGTCGGGCGTCGAGGCGCCGCAGAGCCTGTCTCTGCTGTTCGCCGCAGCGCCGGCCGGCGGCGGCGCGGGAAGGACCGGGCCGCTTGCCTGGTCCTATCTCGACTCCGATGGCTGGAAAGGCTTCGCCGAGCCGCCGGAGGACGACACCGACGGCCTGACCCGCGCCGGCATCGTGCGCCTCGCTCTGCCGGCCGCCGAGCCGGATGCGCGCATGCCGGGCGAACTCTACTGGCTGCGGGCCGCCATGGCGGAAGGCGCCGCCAATGCCGCCGCGCTGATCGACGTGCACGCCCAGGCCGGCACGGCCTGCGCCATGGAGGCGGGCGGGACCGGCGCGCCGCTGCCGGCGGGCACGGTGCGCGCCTTGGCCGATGCCGCGCCGGGCATCGCCCGCGTGCGCCAGCCCTATGCCTCGCTGCCGGGGCAGGCGGCGGAGGGGTCGCAGGCGTTTCGCATCCGCGTCAGCGAGCGGCTGCGGCACAAGGGGCGGGCGCTGACGCTGTGGGATTATGAGCGGCTGGTGCTGGAGCGCTTCCCCGCAGTGCACACCGCCAAATGCCTGCCCGCCCGGCTGGTCGATGGTCGTCCGGGGCCGGTGCAGATGGTGGTGATCCCCGACATTCGCGCCGAGGCCCACGCCCAGGCCCGCGCTGATTCGTTCAGCCCGCGCGCGCCGGCCCGCCTGCTCGACGACATCGCCGCCTGTCTCAGTGCGGCGGCGCCGGCCGCGGTGCGCATCGAGGTGCGCCATCCGGTGTTCCTGCCGGTACGGGTGCGCCTTGGCGTGCGCTTCCGGCCGGGCGGCGACGAGGCCTATGACCGCCGACGCCTGGCCGAGCGGCTGAACCGCTATCTGGCGCCCTGGGCGTTCGACGAGGGTGCGCAGATCTCCATCGGCCAGCGGGTCGACGCCACCAGCATCGTCGCCTTCGTCGACCAGTTGCCGTTCGTCGACTTCGTCGGCGGCTGCCGGCTGTTCATCAGCACCGACGAGGAGCAGACTTTCCACCCCGGCCTTGAAGATGGCGGGGCGGTGGAGGCGCCGTTCGAGGACGGCATATTGGCGCCGGCGGCGCGCCACGAGATCGACGTGATCGGTGACGAACAGTTCCGGCCGGAACGCTTCGTCGGCGTCGGCTACATGAAGGTGGAACTCGACTTCGTCGTGGGCTGAGCCGGTCCGCAGAGGCTGGACGACAGGGAGACGGTGCGATGCAGATCGACGAGAACAAGCGGCCGCGAACCGCGCTCAAGACCTATTTCGCCACCAACGCCATTCCGACCGCGGCACAGTTCGCCCAGTTCATCGACAGCGGCCTGAACCAGCGCGACGACGGCATCGTCAAGACCGCCGGCGATCCGCTCAGCATCGAGGCGGCCGGCGACGAGGTCGGGCTGAAGAAGGCGCTGAACTTCTACACCTCGTTCGCCGACGCCGACCCGGCCTGGTCAGTCGCGCTGCGGCCGCGCGCCAACCCTGCGGACGCCCGCACCGGCCGGCCGGGCTGGAGCGTGAACGACGCCGCCGGCAACAGCCGGCTGAGCATCGACGCCTCCACCGGCAATGTCGGCATCGGCACCGTCGCCCCCGCCGACAAGCTGGAGGTCGCCGGCCGGGTGCGCGCCGGGGCGCTCTCCATCGGCCCTTGGCCGGCCAATCCGGGCAGCTACGGCTTCGTCGGCTCCAATCTGCTGGACCAGGCCAATCCGGCAAACTACGCCCTGCTGCAAGGCACCGGCCCCGGTGAACCGGGCGTGACCTATCTGAATTCTCCCTCCCGCGTCGGCATCCGCATCGCCAATGCCGATCGGCTGACGGTCGCCAATGACGGCGCCACCGTGCTTGGCTCGCTGAAGATCGCCGGCTCGGATCTGTATTTCACCGAGACCAACCACAACCACACCGGCTTCGGCAACACGATCGGCTTCGCGGCGATCGAGAACGCCGCCAGCCACGGGGCGTTGATGATCATCGGCCGCAGCGTCTCGACGGCGCCGCTGCGGCGGGTGGTGAAGCTGTGGGACTGGCTGGAGGTGAACGGCACGCTCGACATCGTCGGCGACGTCTCCATCCGCGGCAAGCACGCCTTGCGCGGCAGCGACACCTGGCTGCGGCTGAACCAGGACAGTGCCTTTCCCAACGGCGTCCACACGCCCGGCCTGTTCGCGCCGACCAGCCTGAATGTCGGCGGCCGCGGCGGCTGGGCCAACCCCGGCACCAACAATGCCTGGATCGTCGGCGACCTGCTGGTCATGGGGCGCATCGGCGCCATGAACCTCGGTCCCGGCCCGAGAACACCGGGCTGGCAGGGCGGCATGCGCACCTTCGACCTTGAGGTGGAGGCCACCGCCTGGGCACGCAACGGCCTGCTGACCGGCCCGCGCGACCTCGCCGAAATCTACTTCTCCGCCGAGCCGCTGGAGCCCGGCGACGTCGTCAGTCTGGCGGTTGAAGGCGACGGCATCGTGCCGGCGGCGCGCGCGCGGGACCCGCGGGTCATCGGCATCGTCTCCAGCCAGCCGGGCCTGCTGCTCGGCTCGCTGCACAATGTCGAGCCGGTGGAGGACGGGCGCACCGGCCATCCGGTGGCGCTGCTCGGCTGCGTGCCGTGCAAGGTGACCGACGAGGGCGGGCCGATCCGCCGCGGCGACCTGCTCACCGCCGCCTCGCGCTCCGGCCACGCCATGCGGGCGCCGGACGCAGAGCCGCCCGGCACTATATTGGGCAAGGCGCTGGCGCCGCTGGCGGCCGGCAATGGGACGATCGACGTCTTCGTGATGCTGCGATAGGGAGCGAACGTGCGCGAGAAACTGAAAGCCCGCATGGAAGAGCTGAAGGCCGATTTCGAGCGCGGCAAGACGCGGCTCGAACAGATTGAGGCCGAGGCCGACAAGCTGCGCGAAACCCTGCTGCGCATTTCCGGCGCGGTCCAGGTGCTGAGCGAAGAACTGGCGCGGGAGGAATCCGGCGAGGGCGCCGGGCCGCCATGATCGCCGCGCCCGCCATCAGCGCCGCCCCGCCCGACGACCCGGTGCTCGACTGGTCGGCGCTGGTCGATGAGGGGCGCGCGCTGCTGGGGGCGATGAGCGACGGGCGCTGGACCGATTTCAACGTCCACGACCCCGGCATCACCATCCTCGAACTGTTTGCCTATGCGCTCACCGATCTCGGCTATCGCGCCGCCCATGCCATGCCGGATCTGCTGGCGGGCTCGGCCGCGCTGCTCGGCCCCGCCGCCGGCCTGACCACGCGCGCGGTGACGCCGGACGATCTGCGCCGGCTCGGCCTCGATGTCGCCGGCGTGCGCAATCTGTGGCTGGAGCCCGGCACCGGGCCGGGCCTGCGCCTCGCCTACAGCCCCGGCACCGGCGAGATCGCGTTCGGCGGCGGCGGCGAAGCGGTGCGGCTTGAGGGCGTGCACCGGGTGCTGATCGAGAAGGCCTCGCAGCAGGACCTGTCCAGCGCCAGCCTTGCCCGCGCGGTGGCGCTGCGGCTGCATGCCGAGCGTAATCTGTGCGAGGATTTCGAGGCGTTCGCGGTGCTGGAGCCGCAGCCGGTGGTGATCGTCGCCGAGCTCGAGATCGACGATGCGGCGCGCGCCGATGCCGTGCTGCTCGATATCCTCGCCCGGCTCGACGCCTATGTGTCGCCCCGCGCGCGCCGCCGCAGCGTGGCCGAGCTGCGCGCGGAAGGCCTTGCGAGCGATGCGATCTATGACGGCCCGGCGCTGGAGCGCGGCGTCTCCACCCTGCCGCCGGGGCGCAGCGGCCGCATTTTGCATCTGTCCGACGTCATCGCCGAGCTGGCGCAGGCGCCGGGCGTGCGGGCGACCCGGCGGGTGCGGCTCGGCCGCAGCCTCAACGAGGCGGAAAGCGGGCCGCTGGCGTGGTCGCTCGCCGTCGAAGACGGCCGCACCGCGGCTTTCGACGTCGCTGGCAGCCGCATTCGCCTGCGCGCCGCCGGCGCGGTGGCGCTCGACTCGGTGCTGCGGCCGGAACTCGCCCAGCGCTTCGCCGACAGCCTGCGCGACGAGGCCGGCCCCGTGGCGGCGATGCGCGAGCCTCCGCCGCCGTCCGGTCGGGACCGGCGGCTGGCCGATTATCGCCCGCTGCGCTTCGATCTGCCCTTGGCCTACGGCGTGCAGCCCGGCGCCCTGGGGCGGGACGCTGCGCCGGCGCGCCGGGCGCAGGCCAACCAGTTGCGCGGCTATCTCGCCATGTTCGATACGCTGCTTGCCGCCCAGTTCGCCCAGCTCGCCGGGGCGCAAGCGCTGATGGCGGCGGAGCTTGGCGACGGGCGCAGCTATTTCGCCCCTGCCCTTGAGCTCGCGCCGGACGAGGCGCCGGTCCTCTCCGCCGCGCTGGACCAGGACGCGCTCCAGCGCCTCGTCGAAGTGCCGGGCAGCGCCGAAGCCGCAGAGCGGCGCGCCCGCTTTCTAGGCCATATGCTGGCCCGCTTCGGCGAGAGCGCGCCGTCAGTGCCCCGCCCGCCGGGCGCGCCGGACGAAGCGGGTGGCGCCGACCGGCTGGTGCAGACCCGTGCCGCCTTCCTGCGCGCCTACCCAAAGCTCAGCGCCGGGCGCGGCGCCGGCGCCAATCTGCTGGTCGACGGCGACGAGAGCCCGCTGCTGGAGCGTATCCGGCTGAAGCTCGGCCTGCCGGAGGCGGCGGCCGGGCAGATGCTGCTGATCGAGCACATTCTGCTGCGCGGCGTGGCGCAGGACGATGCCGCCCTGCCGCTGCTGGCCGCTGCCGCCCATGCCGACCCCTATTCGCGGCAGATCAGCTTCGTGGTCGATACCGGCCTGGACGCCCGCCCCGGCGATCGCGACATCGTCACCCGCGTGGTGCGCGAGGAGTGCCCGGCCCACATCGTCGCCTATCTGCACTGGCTGCCCGCGGACGCCTTCGCGGCGCTGGCGCAACACCATGCGCGCTGGATGGCGGCGCTGCGCCGCGCCCGGCGCGAGGAACTCGGCCTCGCCGAGGCGCCGGCATGAACGCCACATCCCGCCAGATGCGCAGCGCCCGCAACGCTTTGGCGGAGGCGCTCGGCCTCGGCGAGGCCTGGCCGCTGCGCGATCTCACCGTCAAGCTGGAACCGCCGGTGGTGCCGGTCGGCGGCACGGCGCGGCTCACCATCGAGGACAGCGAGCGCGACGTCGCCTACCGCCTGCTCGACCAGGCCGGCGAGCCGCTGCCCGGCGGCGCCGCGCCGGAGGCGACCGGCACCGGCGCGGCGCTTCTCATCGAGACGCCGCCCATCACCGAGGACGCCACCTTCACCGTGCGCGCCACCCGACTGAGCGGGCGCGCCGTGCTGCTGGCGGAGACGGCGCCGGTGCGGGTGGGGCTGGACGGCGCCCTGCCGGTGGCGGCGGTCGGCGCCGGCGATCCGCCCCTTGTGCTCGATTACGGTGCCCGCATCCGCATCGAGGTCGGTACCAGCCAGGAGGGCGTGCTCTATCGGCTGGTGGCACGTCCAGCCGGGGCCGTCGAGGATCCGGCTGCCGACACCGCGCTCGACGCCGCCGGCATTGAGGGCACCGGCGCCGCGATCCGGCTGGAGAGCCTGCCCTTGACCGCCGACACCGTGGTGCGGGTGCGCGCCCTCAAGCCATTCGCCGGGCCGCGGCCCCGGCCGGCGCAGACCCAACTGCTCGACGCCGCCGTGCCGGTGTCTGTGCGCGCCGACCCCGGCCTGGCGCTGCGTGCTGTGCCGGCGGTCGTGGACCATGGCGCAGCCGTGCAGATCGCGCTGGCGGCCTCGCAGCCCGGCGTCGACTATGCCGCGCACGCCATCCCGATCCTCGACGAATGGTTCAGCCGCACGGAGCCGCCGGACCCCGCCGCGCTGGTGGTGCCGACCGGCGGCGGCGACGTGGGTGTGTTGGTTCCCCCAGAACCCGTGCCCGCGCCGGCCGGCGAGCCGGTGGCCGGCACCGGCGCCGGCATCGTCCTGACGCTGCCGCCCCGCACCATCGATGCGCTGGTGCGGGTGGAGGCGCGCAAGGCCCATGGCGCCGGCGCGCAGGCTTTCGTTTCCACGCAATGGCTGGCGACGCCCGCCGCCGTGCTGGTGCGCCCCGACCCGCAGCCGCCGTTGCGGCTGGAGGCCGAACTGTCCGAGGGCCGGCTGGTGCGGCTCACCCTGCGCGCGGGGCAGGCCGGCGTGTTCTACGCCTTTGCCGGCGGCGCGCCGCTCGGCGAACTCTATCTGCACCAGACCGACGCCGCGGACGCCGCACGCACCAAGGGCGTCGGCCGGCTGGCGCTGAGCGTCGACTTCGTGGTGGCCGGCGATGTGGACGCGCCGGCGCTCGACCTGGCGCCGCTGGCGCTGCCGGTGGAGCTGAGCGTCGCCGCGCGTCGGGCGATGACCGGGCTGACCGCCGATCTCGGCCGCATCACCATCGCCGCTCTGCCGGCTGCCGAGGTGCGCCCGACCGCCGTCGTTGCCGGCGGGACGGCGACGGTCGAGATCGCCCGGCCGGTGGCGGGGGAGCTTTATGCGCTGCTGGTGAACGGGCAGCCGATCGGCGCGCCCGTTGCCGGCGCGGCCGGGCGGCTGCGGCTGCAGACCGGCGCGCTCGCCGCGGGCGACCGCGTCGAGCTGTGGGCCGGCCGCGAGGATACGCCGATCCGCCTCGCGCGCCGCACCGCGCTGATGGTTACGGTGGGCTGAGCGATGGTGCACCGTGTGGCGCGGCAGACCGTCGAGTTCATCGCCCGCGATCGCCGCCATGCGCAGGCGCTGACCGAGCGCACCAGCGCTGCCGCCCCGGCAATGACCGCCGCCATTGCCCGCGTGCTCGACGCCCTCGACCGGCCGGAGCGCCGCGTTCGTCTCGATGTGGTCGAGATCGATCTTGGCGCGTGCGATCCGGCGCATTGGGAGGCGGCGCTGGTGGCCGGCATCGAGCGCGAGCTCGCCACCACGCTGCGAGCCGCGCTCGCGGCGCCGGGAGCCGAGCCGAGCGATGCGCCCCCCGCGGCGCTGGAACTGCTCATGGTGTTCGCCCGCTCCGGCCGGCTGCCCTGGTGGGCGGGGGCGGCGGACCTGCCCGGCACGGCGGTGAAGCGGCTCGCCGCGGAGGGTGCGGCGCCGGAGGCGGTGCGCCGGCTGCTGGCTCTGCCGGGCGCGGTTGAGCGTTTGGTGCGCCAGCTCGACGACGGCGCGCTGGCGAGCCTCGCCGTGCTGGCGCTGCTGCCCGCCGATGCGCCGGTGGCCGCGCAGGCCGCGCGATTGGGCGCGGAAATGGCGCAGCGGTTGGAACGTACCTCGACGGTGGAGCGGCGGGAGCTGTGGGCCGCCGTGTTGCGGCAGGTGGCACAGGGTCTGCCCGCTGAGCCGCCGCCCGGCGCTGCGCCGTCGTCCGTGCCGCCCGAGACGGTCGACCGGCCGCAGCTCCCGGATATCGGGCCGCGGGGCGCCGCCGCCGACAGCCCGCCGGCCGTGCTGGCCGCACGGCTGGAGGCCTTCGCGCGCCGATGGCCGCACGCGGCGGACCCCGTCCGCCACCTCGCCGCGATCGTGGCGGGGCTCGATGCCGGCACCGCCGAGGCGGCGCTGCGGCTGCTCGGTGTCGACGCCGGCCCTGAGCCCGCCGCGTTGGCCGCCGTGGTGGCGGCGCTCCAGGCTGCCGGCATGGTGTCGCGCGACGAGGCGCAGGCTCTGCACGCCGCGCTGGCGGTAGCGCAGCCGCCGGCGGACCCGCACGACGCCATCGCCGTCGATTGCGCCGGCCTTCCGCTGCTCGTCCCGTTCCTGCCCGCTTTCTTCGACGGGCTCGATCTCTTGGAGGACCGCGATTTCCGCGGGGAGGCGGCGCGCCATCGCGCGGTCGGGCTGCTGCATTTTCTGGCAAGCGGCGCGCTTGAGGCGCCGGAGCCGCTTCTGCCGCTGGCCAAGCTGCTCGCCGGCCTGCCGCTCGACGCCATGCACGAGCCGGCGGCGCCGCTGGAGGCGCGGGAGATCGCCGCCGGTGAAGCCTTGCTCGCGGCGGTCATCGGCCATGCGCCGATGCTGGGGCGCATCAGCACCGCCGGCCTGCGCGCCTCCTTCCTTATGCGCCCCGGCACGCTGACCACCCGCGACGGCCATTGGCTGCTGCGGGTGGAGCGCCGCAGCTTCGATGTGCTGCTCGATCGCCTGCCGTGGAGTTTCAACTGGGTGCGGCTGCCGTGGATGACGGCGCCGTTGCAGATCGAATGGTAGAGGCCGCGGCGCTCGCCGCCACCGCGCGCGATCTCGACGCCGAGCTCGACTGGTTCGCGCGGCTGCGCGACGCCCGCTTCCAGCGCTATTTCGAGCTGGCCGGCCTGCCCGAGCTGGAACCGCTGCCGGCGCCGCCGGACCTCGGCGGATCGAGCTATGCGCGCTACCTCGCCCATCTCGGTATCGACGCCGAGGAGCGGCTCGCCTTGGTGCTGGCGCTGGTGCCGCATCTGCGCCCGCGGCTGTTCGACGTCTTCCACATCCGCAACACCACCTTCGACCGCCGCTTCACCGAGTTCGGCGGCGTCCGCGGGCCGGAGGACGGCTTCCATCCCACCGGCGAGACGCTGGCCTTTCTGCTCGGCGGCGAAAATCTGGAGGCACGCCTGCGCGTCGCCGCGCTGCTCGGCCCGCAGCGCACGCTGGCGAAGCGCAATGTGCTGACGCCAGCAGCGGACGACGCCATGAAGGCACCGCTGCGGCTCGCTGCCGAGGCGCTGGACGCCATCCTGTGGGGCGAGACGCGCGGGCCGGAGTTCGGCGCCGCCTTTCCGGCCCAGCGCCTGGAGACCGAGCTCGATTGGGACGATCTGGTGCTGCATCCCGGCATCCGCGCCCAGATCGGCGAAATCGCCGCCTGGATCGCGCACGGGCCGACGCTGATGGACGATTGGGGCATGCGCCGCCTGCTGCGGCCGGGCTATCGCAGCCTGTTCCACGGCCCGCCCGGCACCGGCAAGACCATGACCGCAACGCTGATCGGCAAGGCGACCGGGCGCCCGGTCTACCGCATCGACCTCGCTCTGATGGTATCTAAATACATTGGCGAGACCGAGAAAAATCTGGCGCGGGTGTTCGACGGGGCGCAGTCGCGCGACTGGATCCTGTTCTTCGACGAGGCCGACGCGCTGTTCGGTCGGCGCGGCGAGACCAGGGACGCCCACGACCGCTACGCCAACCAGGAGGTCGCCTTCCTGCTGCAGCGTATCGAGACCTTCGACGGCATCGCCATTCTCGCCTCGAACCTGCGCGACAATATCGACCCTGCCTTTGCCCGGCGGTTCGAATCCATCGTGCATTTCCCGATGCCGCGCACTGAGGAGCGCGCGCAGCTGTGGCGCCGCGGCCTGCCGCGCCAGGCCCGCCTTGCCGGCGATGTTGACCTCGACGACATCGCCCGCGCGCACGCGCTCTCCGGCGGCGCCATCATGAACGCGGTGCGCTTCGCCGCGCTGGCCGCACTCACCGAAGGCGGCCGGCCGATCACGCGCGCCCATCTGCTCCACGCCATAAGACGGGAGTACGGCAAGGAGGGGCGGAACGGGTAGGAACGTGCTCGGAAAGGACAGAATGGCGCATATTTCATCACAATGCGCAATTATTATGTGCACAATTAGAATTTACATTGTCGATAATTTGAGATCATATCATCGACGAATAGCCGGCCACCACCCGTGGCCCATAAGCGGCAGCGTCGATGACCACCCTGTTCCAGAATGTCCATTTGCTCCAGCGCGAGGCCCCTGACGGGCTCTCCGCGCCGGTCGATGTGCGGGTGGAGGGCGAGCGCATCGCCGCGGTCGATCCCGCTCTCGGCGGGACGGCGGGGCCGGGCGTGCGGATCGTGGACGGGCGCGGCCGGCTGCTGCTGCCGGGGTTGGTCAACGGCCATTTCCATTCCTCGGTCAACCACATGAAGGGCCGGCTCGACAGCCTGCCGCTTGAACTCTTCATGCTGTATGAGAGCCCGGCGCTGGAAGCGCTGCGGCCGACCCCGCGCGAGGCCTATGTGCGCACGCTGCTGGCCTGCGCCGAGATGATGCGCGGCGGCGTCACCGCGCTCCAGGACGATGCCTTCTTCCTGCCCGACCCCACCGCCGACATCATCGATGCGGTGATGCAGGCCTATGCCGACTCTGGCCTGCGGGTTAACCTCGCGCTCGACGAGCCGGAACTCGCCGAACTCGACAAGCTGCCGTACCTGCGCGAACTGGTGCCGGACGAACTGCGCGCCCGGCTCGGCACCGCGCGCGACACCGGTTTCCTGATGGAGGCCTATCGGTACCTCTTCGCGCGCTGGCACGATGCGGAAGGCGGCCGGCTGCGCGCCGCGGTGTCCTGCTCGGCGCCGCAGCGCGTCTCCCCCGCCTATATGCGCGCGCTGGACGAGCTCAGCCGGACGCACGGCACGCCGTATTTCGCCCACATGCTGGAGACCCGGCTGCAGCGTGTGCTGGGCCATGAGCGCTTCAATGGCCGCTCGCTGGTGCGCTATGCCGCCGATGAAGGGCTGCTGTCGGCGCGGCTCAACATCATCCACGCCATCTGGGTCGACGATGCCGACCTCGACCTCATTGCCGAAGCCGGCTGCACCGTCGCCCACAACCCGATCAGCAATCTGCGGCTCGGCAGCGGCGTGATGCCGTTTCGCGCCATGCGCGATCGCGGCATCACGATCTGCCTCGGCACGGATGAGGCCATTGCCGACGACAGCGTGAACATGTGGGCCGTCGCCAAGATGACCGGCCTCATTCACAACATCGCCGCGCCGGACAGCGCCCACTGGCCGAAGGCGTGGGAGGTGCTGGACTGCCTGTTCGCCGGCGGCGCCCGCGCCATGGGGCTGGAAGACCAGATCGGCACCGTGGAGCCCGGCCGGCTTGCCGATCTCACTCTGGTCGATCTGCGCACGCTCGCCTTCACCCCGCTGAACGATGCCGCCCGGCAGATGGTCTATTGCGAAGACGGCCGCTCGGTGCTCGCCACCATGGTGGCGGGCCGCTTCGTCTTCGAGGCCGGCCGCTGCACCGGCTTCGACGAGGCCGGCCTGCTGGCCGAGGCGCGCGACCTGTTCGCCCGGCGCCGCGGCGCGCTGGAGCAGGCGGCGGCCGAGGCCGGAAGGCTGCGGCCCTATTACGAGGCGATGCTCGCCAAGGCGGCAGCCGTCGATGTCGGCATGAACCGCCGGGTGCCCGCCACCCCGGCGGCGGCGTGAGGAGGGCGCGATGCACGCAGGCCATGGACGCTACGACTATTCCCCTATCACCAACCGGCCGGATTTCTGCTGGCCGAACGGCGCCCGGCTCGCCCTCTATATTGCGGTGGGCATCGAGGACTATGCCTTCGGGCAGGGCCGCACCGAGGATATTCTGCCCGGCAGCCCGCAGCCGGACCTCGTCAACACCTCATGGCGCGATTATGGCAACCGCGTCGGCGCCTTCCGCCTGTTCGACTGCCTGGCCGATTATGGGATCTCCCCGGCGGTGCTGCTCAACACCGCGGTCTATGACAGCGCCCCGGCGGTGATCGCGGCGGCGCGGGCGATCGGCGCCGAGTTCATTGCCCACGGTCACCTTAATTCCGATTGCCTGGCCGGCATGGAGCCGCAGCAAGAGATTGCCTATATCCGCGCCGTCGCGGCGCGTATTGCCCGTGAGGAAGGCGCGATGCCGGCCGGCTGGTCCAGCCCCTGGCTGGCGCACAGCCCGCAGACGCTGGACGTGCTGGCGGCGGAGGGCTTCCGCTACGTTGCCGATCTGCGGCTCGACGACCAGCCGGTGCGGCTGAACACGCGCAGCGGCACGCTGTTCGCCATGCCTTACGCGCTGGAGCTGAACGACAGTTCCACCATGATCGGCCGGCAGGCCGGCGCCCGCGCCTTCGCCGAAATGATCGTCGACGAGTTCGACGAGATGCTGCGCGCCTCCCGCCGGCAGCCGCTGGTGATGAGCCTGGTGGTGCATTCCTTCATCAGCGGCCAGCCGTTCCGCCTCGCGGCGCTGCGCCGGGCGCTCGACCACATTTTGGCCCGCCGCGACGAGCTGTGGCTCACCCGGCCCGGCGAGATCGCCGCCTTCGCCCACCAACAGGGGGCGCGCGCGGCCGCATGACACGCATCCTTTTCGTCAATCCCAACACCACCGAGGCGGTGACGCAGACCGTGCTGGCGGAAGCGCGCCGCTGCGCCGGCCCGGACATCGCGGTGGAAGGCGTCACCGGCCGCTTCGGCGCCACCATCGTCTCCACCGAGGCGGAGAACACCATCGCGGCGCACGCCACGCTCGATCTGCTGGCCAATCATCATGCCGGCTTCGACGCGGCGGTGGTCGCGATGTCGTTCGACGCCGGCGTGTTCGCGGCCCGCACCGTGCTGCCGATCCCGGTGGTCGGCCTCTCCGAGGCGGCGCTGCACACCGCCTGCATGGTCGGCCGCCGCTTCGGCCTGGTGGTGCTCGGCACGGTCAGCCTGCCGCTTTATGCCGATCTGGTCGAGCGCATCGGCCTCAAGGGGCGGCTCGCCGCCATCGAGGCGGTCGAACTCGCGTCGGTGGCCGGCTATCTCGACCGCGCCGGGGTCGATGAGGCCATCGCCGCGGCGGTGCAGCGGCTTGAGGCGCGCGGCGGCGTCGATGTCGCCGTGGTGTGCGGCGCCGCGGTGGCGGGCGTCGCCCACCGCCTGCGCGAGCGGGTGGCACTGCCGTTGCTTGACGGGGTCGCGCCCGCTTTGGCACAGGCGGAGGCGCTGGCCCGCCTGCGGCTGCGCCCCCCGAACCGCTTGCCTCGCCTCGCCGCCGGCGCCCCGCCGCTGGCGCTCTCGCCCGCCCTCGCGCGCCTGATCGACGGCGCATCCTGAACCCGAGACCCAGAACTGAGGAGACCGAACCCATGCTGAAACGCCTCACCACTCCGGCGCTCGCCGCCCTCGGCCTCTTCGCCGCAGCCGCGCCCGCGCTGGCCCAGACCGCGACCTGGCTGACCCAGACCCAGCAGCAGAACGCGCAATACCCGGCCGAGACCAAGGCGATCGCCAAGATCACCGCCGACGGCGTCAAGGTCACCCGCAACGAGTTCCAGGTGCTCGGCCTCAATCTCGCCGACGCGCTGCGGCTCGCCAGCTCCGGCACCTTCCAGGTGGTGACGACGCAGATCGGCAGCGCCGCCAAGGACGATCCGTTCCTGGAAGGCATCGATCTGGTCGGCGTCTCCACCGACATGGCCGAGCTGCGCACTGCGGTGAACGCCTATCGCGAGCCGTTCAACAAGCGTCTCGGCGAGCGGTTCGGCGTCAAGGCCGTGGCGATCTGGCCGTTCGGCCCGCAGGTGTTCTTCTGCAACCAGCCGATCGGCTCGCTTGCCGACATGAAGGGCCAGAAGGTGCGCTCCTTCACCGCCTCCATGTCGACCTTGCTCACCGAACTCGGCGCCGCGCCGGTGACGCTGAGCTTCCCGGAGGTCTATCCGGCGCTGGAGCGCGGCGTCGCCTCCTGCGGCGTCACCTCGCCGACCTCCGCCAACACCGGCAAATGGCCGGAAGTCACCAAGTTCCTGCTGCCGCTGTCGGTGTCCGGCTCGGTGCAGGCGCACATCGTCAATCTGGAATGGTGGAACGCCCTGCCGGCCGACAAGCGCGCCGCACTCGAAGCGGACTTCAAGACGCTGGAAGACGACCTCTGGACGCTCGCCACCAAGACCAATGCGGACGCGCTGTCCTGCTCCACCGGCGGCGACTGCGTCGGCGGCATCTACACCCCGTACAAGATGGCCCTGGTGCCGGTGTCCGATGCCGACAAGGCCAAGGTGAAGGCGATCTCGCAGGACAAGATCCTGGGCGCCTGGGCCAAGCGCTGCGAGACCAATTATCCCGGCTGCGCCGCGACCTGGAACGACAGCGTCGGCAAGGCGCTGGGCATGAAGATTGCGACCCCCTGAGACGCTGTTGAAACGTCGCCAGGAACGGCATCAGCCTTGTGCGTCCTTCGAGGCCCGAGCTGCGCTCGGTCACCTCAGGATGACGGAAGCTATTGTTTTGCATAGACATTCGTCATGCTGAGGTGCCGGCCGCAGGCCGGCCTCGAAGCACGCACGGCCGCCGTGCAACGTCCAAATCGAACATTGCCGCCACCGTCCTCCAACCCATCGGGAGAGCCCGCATGAGCGACCAACCGAATGACAACCCCGTCGTGCGGGTGCTGGAGCGGCCGGTCCGCGTCCTTCAGATCGTGATGGGCTGGGCGCTGCTCGCGCTGTGCTTTGCCACCGCCTACGAGATTCTGGGCCGGCGCCTGTTCGGCGTCTCGCTCCAGGGCGTCAACGAGATCGGCGCTTATATGCTTGCCATCGGCAGCACCTGGGGCTTCTCCATGGCGCTGCTGCAGCGGGCGCATTCGCGGGTGGACTTCCTGTTCCCGCGCTTCCCGCGGCCGATGCGCAACGTGCTCAATCTTCTCGCCGCGCTAACCCTTGCCGGGCTCGCCGTGTTCTCGGCCTGGGAAGGCTGGAGCGTGCTGAAGGACACGCTGCGCTGGCAGGCCCGCGCCAGCACGCCGCTGGAAACCCCGCTGTGGATTCCGCAATCGCTGTGGCTG
>JBGGNI010000098.1:0-42215 GCA_041287585.1 Xanthobacteraceae bacterium | reverse complement strand
AACGCCGTTGACCCCGACGATCCGCCGGCTTTACGCAGAGGGCGACACGGTGATCGCCTTCTTCGACGCCACCGGCACCGCTCACGATGGAAAGCCCTATGCCAACACGTACGCCTGGATCCTGGAGGTGAGGGGCGCTCGGATCGTTCGTGCATATGCCTTCTTCGACGCTATCGCCTTCGACGACTTTTGGCGCCGGGTGCCGCCGGTACCGGCTCAATAACCGGATCGAGCGGCTGCTGGTGCCCCTCGCCACCTAAATATGAAGCTGGGCAGAACTCCGCGCGCATCGACGGTCTCAAGGCGACGATCAGTACATGCCGATGCACGGCCCCGAGTAGCTCACCCCGACGATCTGCCAGCTCTCCGCCGTACCGCCCGTGCCGATCTGCTTCGTGGCCACCAGCAGCAGGCAGGTCTGGGTATTGGCAACGGTGGGTGCGCCGTAGGAACTGGGCGTGACGAGCGTCACCGACCGCCCCAGCACGACGAAGGTGCGGCCGCCGGCGACGTCGTAGGCGTCTGTGGGCGTGACGCCGGTCTGCGCGGAGAAGTCCGCCATCGTCAGGCCGACGACGGACTGCATATGCCGGTTCTCGGCCTGCTCGAGCTGCTCGGCGGTGCGGCAGCCGACCATTTGTTACCCGCAACATTGGATGGCTTAAGCGGGAGTATCCGGGAATAGGCGGGCGCCTGCGGGAAGGCGTGGGCGCGCAAGGGTTTACGGCGCGAGCGGCGGGCATCGCGGCCGGCGGCGCGCAAGATGCGGCGGATAGGCTGCACGCAAGTTTGAATGGCACAACCGCATTGACGGGTTGTGCATCCCCCGGTGAGAATGGCGCAACAATAAAACCCTCGGGGGATGGGAATGGTATCGCGTTGTGCGGCGGCGGCCTCGTTGGCGGCCGGCCTGGTGTTGTCGGGTTGCGTCTATAATACCTCGGAAAAGGCCACCTTTACGGCCGAGCCGGGGCAGCAGACCATCGTACGGGACGGCCGCGAGGTGCTGATCTCGCGCAAGGGCGGCAGCGAGGTGACGTTCGCGCCGAAGAAGCTGGGTCAAGGCGAGTGGTCGCGACCGACGTTCGTCGTGATCATGTGCAACGGCACAAAAGAGCCAACCACCTTTCGTTACTCGGAAATTTCCGCCTATCGGGCCGAGGACGGCACGCCGCTGAAGGTGTGGAACGTCGACCAGCTGCAGCAGGAAGCGCGCGAGGCGGCCATTCTCGGCGCGGTGCTGATGGCAGGCGTGGCCGCCGGCGGCGCCGCGGTGGCGGCGAACAATGCCGGCACCTATTCGGGATCGGGCACGGTGTACGGCGCCGGCGGCTCCACGACCTACACCTGGCGCGGCTACGACCCGGTGGCGGCGCAGCTGGCGGCGGCTCCGATCGCGGCGGCCGGCGGCGCGGCGGCGGGCGGGATCGTGGCGCAGGGCCAGCGCACGATCAACGATCTTGAATATAACATGCTGGTGGACAACACTATTTTCCCAGGCCAGTGCTATGGCGGCACGGCGGTGGTGAACGCGGACACCACCGGCGGCGTGGGCGGAATCGGCAACACCAAGAACTATGTGGTGCGGATCCCGTTCGCCGGGCAGGTGCACCAGTTCAGCGTCTCCCTGGCCCGCGTGCCGAACCGATAGCCCTCCTTAGCTTCAGGCAGCGACAGAGCGTTGCCGACCAGCAGGCCCGTGATTAGCGCGGCCAGCGGGGCGCGTGCGACGTGCACCAGCCTCAGGCCGAAGCTTTGCTGGAGCCGGGCGCAGCGGCGGCGCGGCGCTGCATTTCCTCGCGGTACTGATCTTCGAACACCTTGAATATGCCGCGACGCTCGGCGGGATCGGCGCCGAGGCTGACCAACTTATTGTAATAACTCAGGATAGCGTCCTCGGACTCGCTTGGCGACGTCCAGTATTTGGCATCTGACTGCGCGGCCCGAACCATCGCCGAGACCTGCTTGAAAAGCCCAGTGTCGATGGTCGAAACAATCGACTGCCTCTGCGATACCCCCGACCTGCCCAGCAGGAGACCGGCAATGTCGCACCCCATATCAGCGATCTGTAGCAAGAATGCGGTTTTCGGCAGGCTCTCCCCGGCTTCATAACTCGCCAGGGTTCGGACACCCACCTTTGTGGCGTCAGCGATCTCCGCCTGCGTCTTTGGGAGTGATTCGCGCCACCGCCTGAGGCGGTCGCCTATGGAGTTGTCGATCGCCATCAGGAAAAGCCGAAAGCGCGAACAAACTCTTCGCGCTTAGAAACACCTTCGCGCATGCCGAAAACGGCAAATATTCCAATGGGATAATGCTGAAAACGGCAGCTAAAATGCCCATCGAAAGCGCGAACGGAAAAAATCCGCGTTGACCTGCCAATTTTCGCAGGCCACTCTCCTTCCCATGCCAATCGCCCGACCAACCTCAGCCACCCCAAAAAATCCCGCCGAGCGGCGGGAGTGGATCCGTATGCAATTGCGCCTCGTCGGACTGACGTGGCGCGAGCTCGCGCGTCGCATCGGCGTCTCGCCGCAGATGGTCCAGCAGACCGCCATTGGCAAACCGTCGCTGCCGGTCGAACAGGCCCTGGCCGACGCCATCGGGCTCACCCCGCAGGCGCTGTTTCCCGAGCATTGGACGCCGGCCGGCGAGCGCATCCCGATCGAGCGCGCTCATTTCCGCAAAGCCAAGACTAGCGCCTCGCGCAGCGGCGCGCATGTCCAAAAGCAGAGGGTCGCCTGACATGGCATTCCGCCGCCGTACGCCGCGCCTTTCCGCCGACACCGTCGCCCGCCTGCTGGTGAACTCCGCCCTTCTGGTGGGGATCGCCACGGTCGTGGCCTCCACCCTGACGCACCTGCGGTGATCGCAATGCCTCCCTCGGACCACGACCCGTATCTCTGCAAGGGCGACAATTTCGCCTTCCTGGTCGGCCTCGCTTTCCTAGCCGTGATTTTCTTGCTCGGCGCGGGCGCCGCCGTGTTCGCCGGCTGGGCGCTTGGGGTGTGGGGCTGATCATGGTCTCCTTCTCGACAGAGGAAGCCACCGCCATCGCGCTGCTGCTGGTGTTCGCCGGCGCCGCGCTCGGCGCAGGCTTGATCGGCGTTGCGCTCTACACGGCGCGGGCGATGCGCCGGCACTACGGGCTGGCGAACTTTCGCGGCGAGGGGTGGATAGTGGTCACCGACTCGGTGCTGGTCTGCCGCGACCCGTCCGCATCGGCCAGTTCCAGTTCGCCCCCGCAGAGTGGACAGAACGCTTTCGGCCTCGAACGCAAGGTTATGCGTCGATGAGCTCGTGGAGCAGGCTTGCTGCACATATTTCGGATCGGTTTCCTACTGCTTCCAGACCGGAAATTCCGGCGGAAGTGCTTGTAAAATTTCGCTCGGCGATCGAGTGCGCCATACGGACGGGACGTCCCTGCTCGGGCCTCCCAGCAGAGCTAGCAATGCTGCTGTCGCCCTCACCTCGCGGGTCGCGCCGGTCGGGAGAGGTATCTTGACGACACCCCCACCCGCATCCTCCAGGGTCAACGCCGCGACCGCCCACGTGGCGCGGGCGAACAGAACCCTCCAGACGCCCGCGCTCGCTGCGACCCAGGAGGATGTCGTTCCCGTTATGGCGAGAGCCGTCAGTGCCGCATCGGCCTCTTCCTCATACGCCTCGCCATATGGCGTTGCTTCGACGATCGGCAGTCGGTCCCGCCAGCTTTCCAGAAAGCCCCACACATATTCGAGCAGAACCGTATTGGACGGGAAATCAACGGCCGGCGCCGCGTCGGCAGCGGCGTGCGCGTCCAGATATGTCGACCAAAGTTGCCTTCCCAGGTCCATTTCGTCTTCCTCCGGTTCTCTTTCTCGCAAGCTGAGTTTCGGGGAAGCGCGCCACCTGCGCCAGTGGTGGGGCGGCGGGGCTACCCGCAACTTTGCCGAGCGGGGGTGCGCATGAAACGCACGCCGCACCTGGCTGCCCTTGCCCGCTCGCTGGCGGATGACGGGGCCACCGCCGCCCAGATCGCCCGCGCAACCGGGCTGGCGCTGAGCACGGTGCTGCTATGGGCCGCGCGCGAGCACATCGCGCTGCCATCGCAGTCCGTGGCGCTGCGGAAGGCGCTGGCCGACCCGAAAGTGCGGGCGCGTAAATCGGAGGGGGCGCGGCGAGCCTGGGCAACCCCTGCGAGCCGTGCGCGCATGCTGGCGGGCATCAAGCGGGTGCCGGAGGTAGCCGTGCCGGCGTGGGTGCCGGACGATCTGCTGTCTGAATATCTTGATGTCGCCGCCGCCGGCGGCGAGGAGGCCGCGGCCTCGCATTGTCGCCGTCTCAAGCGGGAGATGGCGGCAGCATGATCATCATCCATTTTCGAGCTTCCCCCGCCACTCTCCCGCCCAACCCGAGTGTCGAGGAAGCGCGCCACCTGCGCCAGTGGTGGGGCCGCGGGGCTACCCGCACACTTCCTCCCAGGACGAACCTGCCGGGAGGCTGCGGTTGGCGCCGCCGCCTTCCGGCCTTTTCCCGACTGGGAGCGCGCGACTGATGGCGCGGCGCATCTCACTCAACCAGCAGATTGAAGAAGTGCAGATGGAGCTGGACAAGCGCCGGTCTGTGTATCCGCGGCTTGTCAGCTCCAAGAAGCTCGGCGCGTCGCTGGCGCAGTATCAGATGGATCGCATGGAAGCGGTCGAGCGCACGCTGCTGTGGCTGCGCAGGCACGAGCGGACCTTCCGGCAGCGCTGCCCGGAAATCTTCGGCGACGAGGCCGGCTCATGACCCGGCGGGCACGCGACACGCACACGCTCGACCTGTTCGCAGACTGGACGCCGCCGGCGGTGGTGGAGCGGTTCGAGGAGCGCGCGGTGCGCGCCGCGAGCTGGCGCGACCGGGTGGCGAAGGCCGTGGCGCGCACGCTGGCCGACCAGTCACGCGACGAGGTCGCCGAGGCGATGTCGGACTGGCTCGGCGAGCCGGTGTCGCGGGCGATGCTCGACAATTACGCCAGCCAGGCGAAGGACGAGCACACGATCAGTTTTGTGCGGGTGATCGCGCTTTCCGTCGTCACGGGCGACGCGCGGCTGCTGCAGCTGGCCGCCGAGGCGCTGGACCGGGCGGTGATCGAAACCCGCTATCTCGGCGCCATTCAGGAGGCGATGGCCGGAGAGCAGATCGAACGCCTGGAGCGGATGCGCCGTATCGGTCGCCGCCAGTGGCGGAGCGGGCGGGCATGAGGATGGTGACCATCGCTCAAATCGCCGAGGCGCTGACCCTTACGAAACGGGGCGCTCAACTGCGGGCGCGCAGTGAAAAGTGGCCTCACGACGTGCGAGGAGTCCTCGGCGGCCGGGAGCATATCTATGTATTCAGCCGACTTCCCGCCGCTGTCCGCCACGCGATCGACGCTGCCGAGCTGACCCGGCTGAAGGCTACCTTTGCCCAGGCCACGGCCGCGCCGGCGCCACTTCCCGCCCCCGACGAACGCCCGCTCGCGACCGGCCCGAACGCCAGCCGCCGGCGCGATGCCCGCCTCGCCATCTATGCCGCGCTGCAGGAGCTGAAAACCGCCAGCGGCTATTCCGAGGCGCGGGCGATGTCGGCCTTCTCCGCGCTGTACGCGCATGCGGCGCTGGAGGTGAAAGCCGGCCGGCCGGCGCCGGGGCCGCACGCCATTGCCAGCCTGCCGCCTTATGCTTTCGAGGTGCAGCCGAAGATGTCGTCGCGCACGCTGATGCGGATCGCCAGCACCGTGCAGCAGGGCGATTTGCAGAAGCTGAAGGGCCATTTTCACAGCCGCAAGGGCACCGGGGCGCTCGATATCGCGGTTGATCCGCGCGGGGCGATCAAGGGGCCGGGCGCGGTGAAGAAAGCGCTGCTAGCGCTGATCGCAGACCATCCGCATTTGTCCGCGCGCGCCTTACGCGACCAGATCATTGGCAATTTCGGCGCGGAGCTGATCCTGCCGAGCGGCCAGGTGGTGCCAATGCCGCCGCCGCGGACCTTCCAGTGGCACATCGCCAAGATGAAGGCCGAGAATGAGAGCCTGATCATGGCGGTGGCCAGCCCTGACGACTGGCGCTCGAAGTACGAATACGCCTTCGGCGAGCAGCATTGCGGCGACGGGCTGAACGATATCTGGCAGATCGACGCATCCCCGGCCGATGTGCTCACGCTCGACGGGCGCTATTCGGTTTATGTGCTGATCGATTTGTGGTCACGCCGGATCATGATCCTGGTGACGAAGACGCCGCGCGCGGCCGCGGTGGTGGCGCTGCTGCGCCGGGCCATCCTCGCCTGGGGCGTGCCGAACACGGTGAAAACCGACAATGGTTCGGACTTCAAGGCGAAGGCCGTAAAAGCCGTCTTAGAGGCGCTTAAAATCGACCATCCGCTGTCGCCGGCCTTCACGCCGACCGACAAAGGCCATGTCGAGCGCGCGATCGGAACGCTGCAGCATGATTTCGGGCCGCTGCAGCCCGGTTTCATCGGTCACAACGTTGCCGACCGCGCCGCCATCGAGGCGCGGCGCAGTTTCGCCCAGCGGCTCGGCGACAGCGACCCGCGCGAGGCGTTCTGCGTCCAGCTGCAGCCGGCCGAGCTGCAGCGCCGGGTCGATGCCTGGGCCGAGGTGCAGTATCCGCATCGCGCGCATGAGGGCCTCGGCATGACGCCGGCGGAGCGCGAGGCGTCTTGGAGCGGCGCGGTGCGCCGTGTGAAGGACGAGCGGGCGCTCGACCTTCTGCTGTGGGATCTGGCCGACAATGACGGCTACCGCACGGTGGGCAAGAAGGGCCTGCGGAACGAGAACGCCACGTTCTGGGGGCCGGGCCTGGAGCCCGGCATGCGGGTGCGGGTGCGGCTCGACCCGACCGACATGGGCCGAGTGTACGTCTACACCGCCGAGGACGATGCGTTTATCTGCGTCGCCGAGGCGCCGGAGCGGGTCGGCATCGACCGCGCCGAGGTGGCCGCCCGCGCCAAGGCCGAGCAGCGCGCGGCGGTGAAGGACCGCAAAAGCGCGCTGCGGAGCGCCAAGCGGAGCCTGCGGCCGCTGCATGAGGTGGCCGAGGAGGTCGCTCGCTCGCGCCTGCCGCGCAATGTGACCAGCTTCCCGCGGCCCGTCATCAGCCATGAGACGCCTGCTCTCGCCGCCGCGGCCGATGCCGCCGGCAGCGAGCGGCCGCCGGTGCCGGAGACGGCACGGCCGGTGGTGACGCCGGCGAAGGTGCTGATGATGACGCCGACGGTGCGGCCAGAGAGCCAGGCCGAGCGCGACCGGCGGGTGCGGCAGGAAGCCTATGCGCGCTGGAAGCGGATCGATGCCCAGGCAGCTATCGGCGCGGCGCTGACCGACGTCGAGCGGCGGTTCCATCGCGATTACCCGACCCTGCCGGAGTTCTCGGCGATGCGCCGGGCGGAGCAGCTGATGGCGTCTGGCGCCTATGGCGGCGGAGCGGCCTGAAACGAATTGCCCCGCCCGGCTGGCACCGGACGGGGCGGACTTGAAGATCAACGGAGAAGATCGTGTCTGAGACAGACGGTAAAATCAAGATACCCGCTGCCATGCTCACCAATGTTGTGGCGCTGCTGGAGGCGGTCGGGGCGTTGACGACGCGCCAGCGCCATCTCGACGGCATGGGGATGTTCTACGGCCCTTCCGGGTTCGGGAAATCGGTGGCCGCGGCCGTGGTGTCCGCCGAGATGAACGCGGTCTATGTGCATTACCGCTCCAGCTGGACCCGAGCCGATTTCGTGGAGGCGGTGGCGCGCCGGCTCGGCGTGCCGGTAGCGCGGCGGCTGAGCCTCACCACTTCGGCGATCGGCGAGGAACTGGCCAAGACCCAACGCCCGTTGCTGGTCGACGAGGCCGACATGATGTTCGACAAGGGGCAGCTGGAAATCGTGCGCGAGCTGCACATGACGTCCGAGTCACCGATCGTGCTGATCGGGGAGGAGAGCTTCCGAAACAAGATCAAGCGCGTCGAGCGTATCGCCGGTCGGGTGCTCTACTACACTGGGGCAAATCCCGCGACCTTGGACGATGCCCGCCAGCTTGCAGGCATGTATTGCCGCCGTGTGAAAGTGGCGGACGATCTGCTGGCATACATCAACGCCTTCTGCCACGGCCGCGTGCGGCGCGTGGTCAACAACCTTTCTCGTCAGATCGAGCCGGAGGCAGTTCGCGACGGCGTCGAGATCGCGACCCGCGACTGGTGGGGCGATCGAGACCTCGACGCCGGCGAGGCGCCGAACCGGGCGGTGCTGTGATGGCGCAGTTGCAACGCAAGCCGCAGCCGCGCCGTGCCGGCCGGCCGGTGAGGAGGGCTTTAGCAGACGGGCGCTCGCTGCGTGATGCCATCTGGCGCACGCTGCGAGACCGCAAGCCACTTACCGTACGTGCGGCCGCGGAAATGGCCTGCTGCCACGAGAGTTCGGCGCGGACGTACCTCGAAAGCCTGGTGGAGTCCGGGCATGTGCAGCGCCTCGTCGCGGGGGCGGCGGTCACCTATGTGCTGACGCGCGATGCCGGCGAGACGACGCCGCGGGTGCGGCGGGACGGCACATCGCTGTCGCACCGCACCGGGCGCGCCGCGGCCTGGCGCGCCTTGCCGGCGATGGGCACCTTCACGGCGCGCGACTTGCACCTGTTCTGCGGCATCGGGGAAGTCGACGCCAAATATTACTGCGGGAAACTTGTCGAAGGCGGGTATCTCACCGTTGTAGCCAAGGGCAAGGGCGGCGGCGAGGCGAGCCGATACCGCTATATCGAAAGTAAATACAGCGGCCCGCTCGCCCCACAAGTGACGAAGATCAAGTGCGTGTGGGATCCCAACATCGGCGCCATCGTGTGGCCGCTGAACGGGGAGGATGAGGCGTGAAGCCCTCAACTCTTCCCGATTTCGTCGGCCGCGCCCGCGCGGCCCATGGCGATCCGCTGCCGGACTGGCTGCTGGCGCTGGCGGAAGCCTGCACGGCCAGCTCACAGACCGCGGTCGGACGCCAGCTCGGCGTCTCCGGCTCGTTCATTTCGCAGGCGCTGGGCAACACCTATCAGGCCGGCACCGCCGGGCTGGAAGCCAAGGTGCGCGCGGTGCTGATGCGCCGGGTGGTGGAGAGCTGCCCGGTGGCCGGCCGCATCAGCGGCGCGGAATGCGTGCGCCGGCAGAGCGCCGCGTTCGATGCCAGCGACCCGGTGGGCTTGCGGTTCTTTCGCGCCTGTCGCGGCGGCTGCCCCCATTCACGCCTGAAACCGAAAGGAGAGGTGGCATGACGTCTGCCAATGCTCCGTTGCTGAGCGATCATCTTATGGCGCTTTACGAACGCTTCGCCCTGTATGAGGCCGGTGTCTACCTTTCCGCCGAAGAGGTGCGCGGGCTCGGCCATCTCCTTCTGGTGCTAGCCGGCCACGGTCGCCGACTGGAGCAGGCTCGCCGCGAGCGCGACGAGTTGATGGCGATCGCGCGCGATATGGACGCGATCGGTCTGGTTCAGGTCGGCCAGTTGGGGCCGCGCGTCATGGGGCCGATCATTGACGATGCCGTTGCAGCGCTGCCCCGCAACGTGGTGCGGTTTCCGCGGCCGCACCGGCAGCATGTCGTCATCAGCGAGCAGGGAGGCGGCCTATGACGCCCGCCATCCCTGCGATTCCCGTCTCCGGCGAGATGCTGGTCTCGGCCGCTGCGATCGCCTTCGGCGTGGCGCCGCGCGCGGTGCGCACCCCGAATGTCGATCCGCGCGGCGGACCAGCGATGGATGCGCGCCAGGCGCTGGCCTGGGTGATGCAGGCCGTGGTCGACGGTTCCGACAAGCAGCGGGCACGACTGATGTGCGCGCCTTCCGGCGCAGCATTCGCCCGTCTGGCGGCGCGGGCCGAGGCGCGGCGCGCCTCCGACGCCCAATTCCGGATTGGGGCGGACGGGCTGTTGGCCGGCGTGATCGCCGCCGGCCGGCTCGGCCTGTCGCGACAGATGGTCGATATCGACCCGATTGCCGAGGCCCGGCGGGTGCAGCGCGACCCACTGCGCGCGGCGAAGAGCCTGCCGGTGCTGACCATCGTCGCCATCGTCGAGCGGCTGCTGGTGCTTGACGACGTCGCCGCGCAGGCGGCCGAGCTGCTGGAGCGGATGGACGCGGCCGGAGCGGCGATCGGCGATGCGGGCGCCGAGGCGGCCGCGGACGATGCTCTGAGCGTCAGCCGTGATGCGCTGGCCGACGAGTTGGGCGCGCTGGGCTATTTCGACAATCCCGAAAACCTGGAGTCTTGAGATGAACGCGCAGCCCGATATCTCAACGGCCGGCATCGTCGAGTTTGCCGGCAAGAATTACATGGCGGATGCCAAGGGAAACCTTGTGCCGCTCGCCATGGTCAAGCCCATCGACAAGCTGATGGACGAGACTGTGCGCAAGATGATCGCCTTTGCGCTGGAACTTTCGGCGCAGATCGGCCGCTTCAAAGGCCATTGCTTCGACGATGTCGGCTCGCTCCAGGCGCTGCTTGCGCAGGAATACAAGACCCAGCTCGGCGGGCCGAAGGGAAATATCACGCTCACGACCTTCGACGGCACGATGAAGGTGACGATCCAGGTCGCCGATCTGATCGAGTTCGGCCCCGAGTTGCAGGCGGCGAAGAAGCTGGTCGACGAGTGCCTGGGCGAATGGACCGAGGGTGCCGGCGATGAGCTGCGCGCCGTCGTCAACCGTGCCTTCAACGTCGACAAGGAAGGTCAGATCAACCGCGCCGAACTGTTCATGCTGATGCGGGTGGCGATCGAGGACGAGCGCTGGTTGCGCGCGATGGACGCAATCCGAGACTCGATCCGGATCATCGGCTCGAAAACTTACATCCGGTTCCATGTGCGGCCGGCGCCGGACGCGCCGTGGGGAGCCATCAGCATCGATCTGGCGACGGCGTGAGGCGGCGGCGATGTGCAACTGCATCGACGTCGTCAACGAAAAGCTTGGTCCGGAGCAGTATGTGCGAACCACTATGACGTTCGATGGCTCTCCCTCCCGCGCACTAGTGCCACTGATGCGGCGCGGCATGTGGAGCCGCGAGACACGCCGCAGCGTGGCGAAAGACGTAGTCGCCAACTTCTGTCCGTGGTGCGGAGAGAAGTACCCGGACGCGGCGTCGCCGCCAGCAAATCGAACTCCAGGAGCAGGGACATGACCGCCCCGCTCCCGTTCGGCGGCGGTGCCGTCATGAACCGGCGTGTCGAGCCGCCGGACAGCCTCGACTTTTTCCCGACGCCGCCCTGGGCGACCCGCGCCTTGTGCGAAATTGTGCTCGGCGTCGACCAGGTCGGCGGGCGGATGGCGCGCGACCCGGCCTGTGGCGAAGGTCACATGGTAGAGACGCTGGCCGAGTATTACCCGCAGACCGGCGCCGGTGACATTCACGACTACGGCGCCGGTTATGCGGTACAGGACTATCGGACGAGTTCGCCGGTGGTGGCGCCCGGCGCCTGGACCATCACCAACCCGCCCTACAATTCGGCGTTGGAATTCGCCCTCCACGCGCTGAGCGCGGAGGAACAGGGCCTCGCCCTACTGGTGCGCACCAACTGGCTGGAGGGCGAAACACGTTTCGCCGAGCTGTTCGCGCACCGCCCGCCCAATGCCTTTCATCAGTTCGCCGAGCGGGTGCCGATGTTTCGGGGCCGTTACGAACCCGAAGGCAGCACCGCGACCGCCTATGGCTGGGCGGTGTGGATGCCCGGCCGCGCGGCGCGCCGGGATACAGACACCCGCCTGCGCTGGATCCCGCCCTGCAAGGATTACCTGTTCCGGCCGGAGGATGTGCGCCGCTGGTGTGCCCCGGCGCCGGCCCCGCTGTTCGAGGGCGCGCCATGAAAAGCGCCACTCTCGATCCGCGCTGGTCGGCCGCCATGGCAAGCCGCCAATTCGGCGCCGCCGCGCCGCCGCCGGTGCCGGCGGCGCCCGCGGTCACGGCGGTCGTTTCAGCGGTTCGCGCTGACGACGTGCTGCTCGGCGACGCCGATATCGGCGGGGCTGTCGGGCTCAGCCTTCCGAAGCTGCTGGAAGGCCGCTTGCTCATCCAGGGCGCGTCCGGCGCCGGCAAGTCGTGGACGCTGCGCCGGTTGCTGGAGCAGTCCGCGCGATCTGTGCAGCAGGTCATTATCGACCCCGAGGGCGAGTTCCGAGCCCTGGCCGACGCCTTCGGCCATTTGACGCTGGAAGGACACCGGCTCGATGCCGCGGCCCTGGCACTGGCGGCGCGGCGGGCGCGCGAGCATCGGCTTTCCGTGCTGGTCGACGTTTCGGAACTCGACCGCGACGGCCAGATGAAGGCGATCGCTGCGGTGTTCACCGCCCTGATCGAAGCGCCGCGCGAGCATTGGCACCCGGTGATCGTCGCCGTGGACGAAGCGCACCTGTTCGCGCCGTTCGGCGGCCAGGCCGCCGGCGAGACCGCCGTGCGCAAGGCGGCGATCGCGGCCGTCACCGACCTGATGAGCCGCGGCCGCAAGCGCGGCCTGTGCGGCGTGCTGGCGACGCAGCGGCTGGCGCGGCTGGCGAAATCCGTCGTCTCCGAGGCGCAGAACTTCCTGATCGGGCTGAATACGCTCGATCTCGACATAAGGCGGGCCGCGGAGACCATCGGCTGGGATTCGCGCCGCGCCTTCGACCGATTGCCGATGCTGACGCCGGGCGATTTCGTCGGCGTCGGGCCCGCTCTGTCGCGCAGTCCGGCGGTGGTCCGGATCGGCGCCATCCAGACTGAACACAAGGGCGCCGCTCCGACGTTGCCGCCCGCGCTGCGCGTGGCGCCCGGCGAGGCCGCCGCGCTCCTCGACCTCGACGCCTTGCTGGAAGCCTCGCAGCGGGATGCGGAGGTGCGCGCCGGCGCGCCGCTGCACCCCGGCCTGAAGGCGGTGCGGGCGTTCATCCGTGATGCAGCCTTCCCCGATGCCGGCCGCATCTGGGCGGCCTTGCGCGACCTCGCGCCGGACGGCGCTGCCATTGCCGATCTTGGCTCGCACCTCGCCATCGAGGCGTCCGCCGTCACCGCCGCGCTGGCGCTGCTCGATTCCTTCGGCGTCGTGGATTTCGACGGCGATGGGCCGGGCGCGGCGGTGCGGATCGCCAGGGACATGCGGCCATGAGCGGGCTCAAGCCGGTTTCCTTCAAGAAGGGCCGCGCGCATGCGCCGCGGCTGTCCGAGCCCTATGTGCCGGGCAGGAGGCACGAGCGCTTCTGGACCGAGGCGGAGGATGACATCCTCCGGCGTCACTATGAGACCGGCGGCCTGTCCGCCTGCCAGGCGCATCTGCCGCATCGGGCGCGGGCGTCCATCTACAACCACGCTCATAAGCTCGGCCTGCAGCGGCAGGGCCTGCCCGCCGTGCGGCAGAAGCATGAAGCCTCGCCTGAACTGGACGAACGTATCCGCGCCGAATGGGCGCAACTCCACGGCCGAGGCGCCGTGAACGATCTGGCAAACCGCCTCGGTGTTCCGCGCTGGTGGCTGTCTGACCGGGCCCGGCGTCTCGGCCTCACCATCCCGCACCGGAAAGAGCCGGCATGGACGGATGCCGAGAACGACCTGATGCGGAAGGTGCCGCTGCACGATCCCGATCGTTGCGCGGAGATCTTCCGCCAGCATGGCTTTCGGCGAACACCGACGGCGATCGTCGTGCGCGCCAAGCGCCTCGACCTTTCCCGCCGGGCAACGCGTGAGACGCTGTCGGCCCGCCAAGCCGCCGCCATCCTTGGCATCGACGACAAGACCGTCACGGCCCTGTGTATTGCCGGCGAACTGGCCGCCACGCGGCGGGCCGACCGGCGCCTGCCGCAGCAGGGCGGCAACGCCTGGGAAATCAAGCGGGCCGATCTCCGCCAGTACATCGTTGAGCACCTTGAGCGGATCGACCTGCGCAAGGTCGAGAAGTTCGCCTTCGTGCAGTTGCTGACGGGAGATCGGTCATGAGACCCGATCTCGTCATCGACCCCGCGGCGCCGATCGCCGATGGCATCTGCTTCGACGATCTGCATGGGCTGCCAGGCGGCGCGGTCGCCGCGCTGGCCGCACGCGGCCTGGTCTGGCTGACCAGCTTCCGTGCGGACGGCCGCTGCTATTTCGGTGCTGTCATCGCTGCCACCGAGGCCCAGGCGGCGCAGATCGCCGACGCCCGCGGCCTCGGCGAGGTGATCGACGGCCAGTTGATGGAGACGGTGACGTGACGCCGGCCGAGCGGGCCAAATGGGCGGTGGATTTACGCCGCGTGCGGCCGTCGCAACTGGTGGGCTGGCGTGGTTTTGCCACCGGCGCCGGCCATGTCAGCCCCTATCGCGCGTTCGTGCGCGCGCATTGCCGTAGCCGGCCGAAGGACGAACAGATCGCCGAACTGCTGATCGGCGACGTCTTTCTTGATGCCCTGCTCGACGAAACCTTGACGGTGAGCGTGCTCTACGACGCCCCGGAGACCGTCGATGGCCTGAAGACATCCTCACAGCAGACGTTGCGCCCGCACAGGGGCGCCGGATGACGCCCCGCGCTCGCGCTGCCGCTCCGGAACTGCCGCCGCTCCTCGCCTGGGAGGAAGCGCGTCGGATCCAGCAGCTGCTGCGGGAGCGCTACGAGCTGCGCCAGAAGCTCGCGCGGGTGGCCCCGCGCAGCCTGCGGCGCTTGGACCTGGAACGGCGCATCGCCGTGCTGACCACCGAAATTCTCACCTGTGAAATCCGCTTGAGCGCTGGGAGCACCCCATGAACGCCACCGCCCGCATCTCGCCCGACCAGACCAAGGCCATCCATGTCCTTAAGGGCAAGGCCGGGCTGGATGATGACAGCTATCGCGACCTGATGGCGCGCGAGACCGGCAAGCGCTCGGCGAAAGAGCTGTCGGCCCGCGAGGCCGGGGCCTTCATGGACAAGCTTCGGGAGCTTTCAGAGGGCGGCTTAAAGGCGCCCGTGAAAGGCGCGGTACGGATGAGCGGCGACTATGCCGGCAAGCTCCGGGCGCTGTGGATCTCCGGCTATAATCTCGGTGTCGTTCACGACCGGACGGACAAGGCGCTGCTCTCGTTCCTGGAGGGGAAGGTCCAAATCGCTCGGCCTGAGTGGCTGGCGCCAAAGGACGGCACCAAGGCGATTGAGGGCCTGAAGGCGTGGCTGGCGCGCGAGGGCGGCGTGGTGTGGCCGGCCAGCGCCAGCGTGCGGGCGCAGAAGGTGGCGGTCTATGAGGCGATCTGCCGGCGCCTGGTGGACGCCACCGGCGCCTGCAACATGCCGCTGGAAACCGCCAAGCTGCCGCTCGACGAGATCGACGCGCTGATGCGCGCCGGCGGCGGGAAGCTCAGGCGGGCGTTGAAGGGAGCGGCGCGATGAAGGCGCTCCAGCTCGCCGATCTGACACGCGAAGAACTGCTCACGCTTCTCCAACGGCGCATTGCAATCGTGGGGCTTCCGCCGAGCGCGCTGCTCTCTGCGCGTCACGACACGCTCACGGCCCGCAGCGACCTTGCCGACGAGAAGCAGAAAGCGGCGTGGGAAAAATGCAACGCCGCATTCAAGGCGTACATGGGGGCGCCCGCCATGTCGCTCCGAAGCGCCGAGCTGCAGCTTGCCTGGAGGCAGGCGGAAGCCGAGTTCGACACAGCAAAACGCGCTGCAGAACGGGCACGTACCGTGGAACGCGCCTGCTGGAAGGCACTTGAAGCGGCATGGGAGGCCGAGCGCGGATGAAATATTCCCGCCGTCCCCGACCCGCTCGACGCGTCACGATCGACATAGCCGACGTTCTGGCAGCTGATAGCCGGCTCGCCCAGATGGACGCCCAATGGCTGGCATCAGGCTATGCGCGCACGTCCTGCCGCCTCTGGCGCTGCAAGGACGGCACTTACACGGCCCGCTTGGTATGGCGAAACCGCAGCCTGGCGGTGAGCACCGTCAGCCTCTCTGTCGAGGGGATCATGCTGGGATGAGCGCTCAGCGGGAGGCGAAAGCAGATGGTGTGCCGCCGGAGATCGCCCCGTACATCCGGGCACTCGGTCCCGACCGCACCGGCGATCTGATTACCGCGCTGGGCGGATCGATGCTCTATTTCGCCCGCAAGGCGTCGTCGCGATCGACGGCTGCGGCGATTGTCGGCGCGGACGGCGTGCAGGCGCTCAGCCGCGAGTTCGGCACGGGCATGTTCCGGGTGCCGATCGCCAGGGCTTGGCTGGTGTGCCATCTTTTCGGACGGGGCGTTTCCGTGCAGGAGATTGCCCGCCGGCTGCATATGACGGACGTGACGGTGCGCAAGTATCTCAAGCGCCGCAAAGCTGGCGGCCAGCTCGATCTCTTCGACGACTGAACGCCGAACGCCCGCTCCTGCCCAGCTAGGTTGCGAAGGGGAATTCACCCGGCGATCGGGCACCCTTCCGGCTCCTGTTCGGAGGGGCCGGATGACCGATTTTCTTGTCGCGAGCGCATTCGGCCTGGGGAGCGGGGCCGCCATTGTCGTGTTTTGTTTGCTCTTGCGCGCCCCGCTTCGTGAGGCGCTGACGCACGGTTTCTGGGCCGGCATGATCGTCGGCGGGCTGCTGGCGGCGGCGCTGATGGGCCGTTCGGCCGGCCATGCCGCGCTGCCGCTGGCCTATTATTGCCTCGCCTTGCCGTTTGCAATCGACGTGGTGCACCGGGTCGCGCCGAACGCCAAGCAACCCTATGTCGACGGCTTCGGCATTGCCACCGCCCAGTTGCTGGCCGCCGGGATCAACACGCCGCTGCGGCTGGCGCATTTCCTGGCGCAATGGGCGCATGAGACCGCCGGCTTCACTCTGATGCGCGAGAGCGGCAGTTACCGCGCCGCGCGTATCAGCGAGATATTCGGGGTTGGCAAGCACTCAGCAGCCGTGACGCCGGCCGAGGCGGCGCAGCTGGCGAACAACGGCCCGGCGCTATTCGAGCGCGTGTATGGCCTGGGTAACCCGAAGAAGGCGCGCGAGCTCGGCAACAAGCAGCGCGGCGACGCCTGGCTGTATCGCGGCGGCGGGCTGCCGCAGCTCACCGGCGGCGGTGCCTATCGCAAGTTCGGGTTTGCCGACGATCCAGACGCGGTGTGCTCCTCGGCGCGCTGCGTCGAGGCGGCCATCAAGGTGTGGACTGAGAAGGGCTGCAATGTCCTAGCCGACCGCAACGACATCCGCGAGATCACCCGCAAGATCAATGGCGGGTACAATGGCTATGCCGATCGTGTCGCATGGTTCAACAAGATCTGGCCGGTGGTGCGCGACGTCGACGCCCCGGCGGAGTCCTGGAAGGCGGCCGAGGCGAGCAAGCCAACTGAACAGCTGCAGCGCCAGCTGGTCGAGCTTGGCTATGACGTCAAGGTGGACGGGCGAGTCGGGCCGAAGACGACGCGGGCGATCGTGGCCTTTCAGAAAGCGAACGGCCTGCGCGCCGATGGCATCCCCGGCAAAGTGACCACAACGGCGATCGAGGCGCGGCTGTCCGGCACGGCGCCGACCGTGGGCTCCGAGGTCGTGCCGGATGCACCGGGCGTGGCGGCGCCGGCGGCCGGGGGCCTGACGCTCGCCGGGCTCGGCGATGCCGGACAGCGCGTGGTCGATCAGGGCCAGATGCTCAGCTCTTATTCCGGGCTGAGCGACATCCTGTCGAAGGTCGCCATGGGGTTCATCGCGGTCGGCGCTGTGCTGATCGTCGTCGGCATCGTGCGGGCCTATGTCATCCCGGCGATCTGGCGTCACAAGGTGCCGGTGGCGGCATGAGCAAGCTCGTCGAGCAGCTGTGGGACGCGGTCTGGAATCCAGTCGCGTGGTTGGCCGTCGTCGTTGCGGCCGGCCTCGGCTTGCTGATCGGCGATGCAGTCGGCGGCGATCGCGTCCGGCTGGCCTGCAATGCGGCGGAGCTCAGCCACCAGCTCAAGGATAAGCAGGCCGAGGCGCTCGGCCTGCGCGGCTACATCGCAACATTGGAGGCGGCGCGCCGCGCCGATGCCGAACGCTACGCGGCCGATGTCGCGCAGGACCGGGTCAATCAGGAGAAGATCGATGCGACTCCGGAAAATCGGGTGCCTGCGCTCGATCGTGCTGCCGCTGCTCGTGTGCGCGGCGTGCGCTAGCCCAGCGCCGCCACCGCCTCGGCCGGATCCGCCGCCGGCTCCCGAGGTGCCGGCCGATCTGCGCCATTGCTTCGGCGGCCTGACCGATATTCCCGACCGGGATATCGACGCCGGTGAGGTGGAGCGCCTTTGGAAAGACGAGCGCAAGCAGAGCGCGGCGAAGGGGCGGTGCGGGGTGCGCCTGGTGATCTGGGTCGACACGGTACTGGCGCCCTGGCTCGCGATGGTGGCGCGGTGAGCGACGATGTCGACCGGGCGCAGGCGCTGGAGGAGCGGCAGCGGGAAATCTCGCTGCGTCGGCAGGCTGAGCGGATGGCCGGCGATGGCCGGCTGAGTTGCGTGGTGTGCGGCGAGGCGATCGACCCGGAGCGGCTGCGTGTTCTGCCGAACGCGCTGCGGTGCATCGGGTGTCAGGAGCGCCGCGAACGGTGGCGGCGGGGACGGAGACGGTACGGCTGATGGACGAAATACGGGCCTGGGCGCCCATTCTGATTGCAGCCGCCTCGCTGCTTTACGCCATCGTTTCGGCGCGTGGACGGGTCGCGTCGGCACGCGTGGACAAGCTCGAAGAGGAGCTCAAGGGAAAGGCCGAAGCGAGCACGGTCGGACTGATCGCCGGCAAGGTCGACATTGCTGAGGACCGCATCGCGCGGGTCGAGGGCGAGCTGGCGCACCTGCCATCCCGCGAGCAGACGCACGGGCTGGAGCTGGCGCTGAGCAAAATGGAGGGCCGGCTTGGCCAGATGGCCGAGCAGCTGAAGCCGATCGCCGCGACGAACGAGCGGCTGCAGGAGTGGCTCTATGACGAAGCCCGCGCGCAAAGCCGGGGCGCCGCATGAGCATGGAGACGATCATCCGTGAGGAAGCGCGCCTCATCATCCTGAAGGCGCTGGCTGCCCAAGTCGACGAGACGCTGAACAGTAACATCCTGGTGAGGGAGCTGGCGAACTACGGGATCAATCGCGAGCGCGCCTGGGTGCACCAGGAGCTGGCCTATCTCGGCGTCATGGGCGCCGCCGTTGTTGTCGACGCCGGCACCGTGAAGATAGCCACGCTCACCGAGCACGGCCGCCGCCACCTCGATCGCCATGTCGCTATCGAGGGCGTCAAACGTCCCAGCCGGATGGAGGCGTAAAGCGGTGGCCGGACGCGGGCGCTTGTCGTCGATCGACGTTTTGCCGGAAGAGGCGAGCGACGACGTGGTTTGGGCGTGCCAGGAACTGGCTAAGCGCAGCCGCACCCAGGCCGACATCCTGTTCGAGCTGAACGACCGCCTGGAGGCGAAGGGGCTCGACACCATCTCGCGCTCGGCCTTCTCGCGAAAGTCGGTGCGGCTCGCAGCGGCGCAGCGGCGCATGCAAGAGGCCCGCGCCATGTTCGAGGGGCTGGCGACGCAGTTCACTGCGAGCGATGTCGACGAGAACACCGTCATTCTCGGCGAGTTCATCAAGACCCTCATCGTCGAGCTGATCGACGACCAGGCCGGTGACAAGACGCCGAAGCAGGCGATGGAACTGGCGCGCGCCTTCCACGCCACCGTCTCGGCGCAGAAGATTTCGACAGACCGCCGCCAGAAAATCGAGGCCGAAGCCAAGGCAACATTGATGAAGGCGGCGGAGACGGCCGTGGGTGAGGTAACGGCCGCCGGCCACAAGGTCGATGCCGAAGAGGTCCTGAAGAAAATTCGCGAGAATTACGGGATCTACGACTGATGCGGCTCCCTCCGGCGGTCCCGTTGCATGCCTATCAGCGTGCCTGGTTCAAGGATCGGCGGCGGTTCAAGGCCGGCATGTTTGCTCGGCAAACCGGCAAAACCTTCACGACGACGCTTGAGATCGTCGACCGCTGCTTTGAGGCCGCAGCACGCCGCCGGCGCGAGCGCTGGGTGATCCTGTCGCGCGGCGAGCGCCAGGCGCGCGAGGCGATGAATGAAGGGATTAAGCTCCACGCCAAAGCCTACGACCTGCAATTCGAGGCGTCGGAATACGACTGGCAGGGCGAAGAAAGCAATCACCGTGCAATGGAAATCACGTTGCCGCACGGCTCCAGCATCATCGCTTTGCCGGCCAATCCCGATACGGCCCGCGGTTTTTCCGCCAACGTGTTCCTCGACGAATTTGCTATCCACAAGGATAGCAAAGCCATCTGGGGCGCGCTCTTCCCGGTCATCTCCAAGGGATGGGACCTGCGCGTTACTTCCACGCCGAACGGGAAGTCCAATAAGTTCTACGAACTGATGACTGCAAAAGACGATGTGTGGTCGCGTCACACTGTCGACATTTATCAGGCGGTCGCGCAAGGCCTTGAGCGCGATATTGACGAGCTGCGCGCCGGCCTTTCCGACGAGGATCTGTGGGCGCAGGAATATGAGCTGAAATGGCTGGACGAGGCCAGCGCCTGGCTATCCTACGACCTGATCTCGTCGTGCGAGGATGACGATGCCGGCGACCCGGCCGGCTACCAGGGCGGCCCGTGCTTTGTCGGCCGAGACATCGGGCGCCGGCACGACCTGCACGTCATTTGGGTCTGGGAACTGATCGGCGACGTGCTGTGGGAGCGCGAGCGCATCGAGCAGAAGCGGGCCACCTTCGCGCAGATGGACGAGGCGTTTGACGACATCATGGAGCGCTACCGGGTTGCGCGCGCCTGCATCGACCAGACCGGCATGGGCGAAAAGGTGGTCGAGGACGCGCAGCGCCGCCACGGCTCCCGCGTCGAGGGCGTGCTGTTCACGCCGCCGAACAAGCTGATCATGGCGACCGCGGGGAAAGAGCGTTTCGAGGATCGCACGGTCCGCATCCGCTCCGGGGACCAGCCGCTGCGCGCCGATCTCCACAAGCTGCGCAAGGTGGCCTCGGCTACGGGGGCGCCTCGCTTCGTCGCCGAGCGCGACGACGATCATGCCGACCGGACCTGGGCCGCGTTCCTCGGCATCAACGCCGCCAGCGACCCCGTGCAGTACGGCTACACGCCGGTACCGCCGCGGCCGAGCCGCTTCGACGAGCGTCGTGGTGATGAGCGGCCGTTCCGCATGGCCTCCCTCCGCGGACAGAGAGGCACTGACTGATGGCCGTCACCCTTCTGGACGCCTATGGGCGCCCGATCGACCGCACCGCACTCAAGCAGCGCGACAAAGGCGGGCCGACGATCGCCGGCGTGCGGCAGCCTTACAGCGGCAACCACCCGGCCGCTGGCCTGACACCGCCGCGGCTGGCGCGGCTGCTTCGCGAGGCCGCCGAGAGTGATCCAGAGCGCTACCTTGAACTCGCCGAAGACATGGAGGAGCGCGACCTGCACTATGCCGGCGTGCTCGGCATCCGCAAGCGTCAGATCGCCGGCCTGGAAGTGACCGTCGATGCCGCCTCCGACGATGCGCGCGATGTGGCGGCCGCCGACCTGGTGCGCGAGGTCATCGAGCGCGACACGCTGGCCGAAGAGCTGTTCGACATCCTCGACGCCATCGGCAAAGGCTTTTCCTGCACCGAAATCGTCTGGGACACATCCGAGGGACAGTTTCGGGTCGAATGCCTCAAATGGCGCGATCCGCGTTTCTTTACCTTCGCGTGCGAAGACTTGGAAACGCCGCTGCTGCGCGAAGTCGGCGAGCCGGTTGCACTCGCCCCGGCCGGTTGGATCGTCCACACCGCCAAGATGAAGTCCGGCCTGCCGATCCGCGGTGGCTTGGCCCGCGCGGCGGCCTGGTCGTTTATCTTCAAGAGCTACACCGTCAAAGATTGGGCGATCTTTGTAGAGGCGTATGGCCAGCCACTGCGGCTCGGCAAGTATGACGGCAGCGCCACCAACGCCGACAAGGACGTCCTGCTGCAGGCGGTCTCTGCGATCGGCACCGACTACGCCGCCATCATCCCGCAATCCATGGCGATCGAGTTCGTCAAGGCTGACATCGCCGGCAGCCATGAACTGTACGAGAAGCGGGCGGACTGGCTTGATCGTCAGGTGTCCAAGGCGGTGCTCGGCCAGACCGGCACCACGGATGCGCTCGCCGGCGGCTATGCGGTCGGCAAGGTCCATGACGGCGTTCGTGCCGACATCGAGGTCGCCGACGCGCGCCAGGTGGCCGCGACGCTCAATCGCGACCTGGTGCGCCCGCTCTGCATGCTCAATCTCGGCGATCTGAAGCGCTATCCGCGGATCCGGATCGGCCGGCCCAACGAGATGGACCTGGACAAGCTGGTGACCAATGTCGCCAAGCTGGTGCCGCTTGGTTTGCGCGTCGGCATGTCGACGATGCGTGACCGCCTCGGCCTGCCGGACCCGGAAGAGGGCGAGGAGGTGCTGGCGCCGGCCGCCAAGGCAGCACCGTCCCAGCCGGTCGGGACCGGTGATCCGGACGAGGTGAAAGAAGAGTTGCCGAAGAAGGAGGCGCCGCGCCGTGCCGTGCAGCGCTCGGTATGGCCGACGCCGGCGCCCGCCGGGGACGCCATCGACGACGCGATCGGCCGCATCCTCGGCGATGAAGGCTGGGAGCCCCTGCTCAGCCCCATGCTCGCCGGGCTTGAGGAGCGCCTCGCCGCGGTGACCACGCCGGAGGAGGCCGAGGAGCTGATCGCCGCCGAGCTCGCCCGCATGGATGTGCGCTCGCTCGCCAACAAACTGGCCCAGTCGACCTTCGCGGCTCGCCTCGCCGGCGAAGCGGATGATCCGCTTGCCGATCAGAGCTGACGCATGGCCGTGCACCTTGAAGCGTTGCCACCGTTCGACGCGATCCGCGCGCTGGAGGCGCGGGGCAAGCGGCTCGCACCGTCCTTTGCGTACCAGGATGTCTGGGAGGAGGAGCACGCTGCTCAGTTCACCGTGGCCAAATCCACCGGCTTCGACATCCTGCAGGACATTCACGGCGGGCTTTTAAGCGCCCTGAAAGAGGGTAAGACCGGCCGTGAATTCGCCGCCGGACTGCGCCCGCTGCTGGAGGCCAAGGGATGGTGGGGCCGCCAGCCGGTACTCGATCCTGCCACCGGTGAGACGGTATCGGCCCAGCTCGGCTCGCCGCGCCGGCTCGACACCATCTTCGACGCCAATATGCGCGTCTCCTATGCAGCCGGCCATTGGGCTCAGTTCGAGCGGACCAAGGCGACCCGACCCTATCTGCGCTATGTCGCTGTCATGGACGGCCGTACCCGGCCCGAGCATGCGGCGCGGCACAATCTCTGCCTCCGCGTCGACGATCCGTATTGGGATGTCTGGGCGCCGCCGTGTGGCTGGAGCTGCCGCTGCACCTTGCAGTCGATGTCGGAACGCGATGTCGAGCGGATGCGCGGCGTCCTCATCTTCAAGCCGCCGCCGGATCGGGACCGCGACTGGACCAATCACCGCACCGGCGAGGTTATTCGCGTGCCAGAGGGTATCGACCCCGGTTGGGGCCATAATCCCGGCCGCGCCGGCCACCAGGCGGTGCTGGCGGCCGACAAGCTCGTTGCCGCGCCGCCGGCGCTGGCCGCCACGGCCGTGGCGGATCCGGCATGGCCGGCGCAACGGCTGGCGGACGAGTTCGGCGCTTGGATGGACGCACTGGATAGCGGCCGCCGGGTCAATCGCTCGCTCTGGCCGGTCGGGGCGCTGGATCGCGAAACACTCGCCTTCCTCGGCAGGATTGGCGAGCCACCGCAGTCCGGCGCTATCACCGTGCAGCAGGGCCCGGCCACCCACATGATGCGGGACTCGAAGCGGATGCGGGGCGCTGCGGTCCCGGCCGCGCTGCTGCGGCGCATCCCGGAACTGCTCGCTCGTCCTCGCGCCGTCCTCTTCGATAAGCGTAATCCGGCTTTGCTCTATGTGTTCGATGTGCCGGGCGACGATCGCCTGGGCAAGCTCGTTGTGCGGATAGATTACATGACAAAGGCGCGGCACAAGATTGGACCAACGGCGCGTATCACGACGAATGCCATACGCACGGCCGGCATGGTGGCTCGCGACATCTTGGAGGACCAGACCGCCTACGACGTGATTTCGGGTTCGGTTTAGCAGAGTGTGGCCGTCGAGGGGGTACGCCACCTTCCCCGTAAGAGTGTCCCGCTGCCAGGGCGAACTCACCCAACCGGACCGGCGAATTTCCCGGTTGTCAGGACGGCCACGCCCCCAATATGGGCCATCATCGGCAGGCCGGCAATGTCGCTTGGAGGCGACTTCACACACAGGCCCGCTGGCGGGCATTTACTCGCTCGCCGCAGTTCGCCACCATGCCGGCCATGAATACCCGCCCACGGCGTTAAATGGCCCTTTACTGTCGAAGCTGCGCCGTCAGGCCCCTCGACATTCGCAGCGCCCGCCGCAGGGCGGTGAAACCGCCCTAGACGAGGCTCCTGCTCAACCTGCTTGCGAATGGGTTCGGGCGTGCGTTTCGGCGACTGTTCGGCATGCCCCGAAACGCCGCCTCATCGTTTGCCATCGCCGCGCATGCTGCCGAGATTTCGCCGGCAGCGGCGCAGCAGGGCGTTGAGAGCTGGCTGCTGATCATGCCCGCCGGCAGCTTCGCCGGCCGTGACGGCCGCGGTCCCTATGATGCCGGCGACCAGGTCGCGATGGCGGCGATCGTGGAAGCCACCCGCAATCGGGCCGGGTCGACTGAGCTCGTTGTCGACTACGACCACCAGACCGTGTTCGCCTCGATCCCCGGCGTCGGCGGCCGTGCACCAGCCGCCGGCTGGCTCAAGGAGCTGGACGTCCGCGCGAACGGCATCTGGGGCCGCGTCGTATGGACCGCGGCCGCGGCACAGGCGATCCGCGCCGGCGAGTACCGCTACATCTCGCCGGTCTACCACCACGACGCGGCCGGCAAAGTGCTGCTGCTGCTGTCCGCCGGGCTGACCAATTCGCCCAATCTCGATCTGGCCGCGGTTGCGGCGAGTGCGCTCCCCCTCACCACCGAAGGCGACGACATGAAGAAAATCGCCGAGGCCCTGGGCCTCGCCGCCGATGCCAGCGAGACCGCAATCCTCGCCGCCATCGGTACGATCACCGCCGCGCAGTCGGCCATTGCGACCGCGGCCGGGCTTGCCACGGGTGCTACGGCCGACGCCGTGGTGACTGCGGTGCAATCGGCGCGCGCCGCAGTGCCGGACCCGACCCGCTATGTGCCGGTCGCCCAGGTCGCCGCCATGCAGGCGGAATTCAAGACCCTTCGCGATACGGTCGTCGGCGACAAAGCTGCCGCCGCCGTCGACGGCGCGATCGCCGAGGGCAAGCTGGCGCCCGCCCTGAAGGACTGGGCACTCGCTTACGCCAAAGCCGACCTCGGCAATTTCCAGGCGTTCATCGCCGCCGCTCCGGTGATCGTCACGCCGGGCGGACGGCCGATGCCGCAGCGCCAGGCCGCGGACGTCGCGCTCGACGACAGCGACCGCGCCGTGATGCGCGCCATGGGCATCTCCGAGGTCGACATGCTGACCGCGAAGAAGAAGCAGCAGGAGACCGTCTGACATGGCCGCGCTCACCGCCGATCGCAACACGCCGGCCCGCTCCGGCGACATCCGGGAAGTCCCCGTCAAGGCGGCGGCCAAGATCTATGCCGGCGCGCTGGCGATGATCGACGCCAGCGGCTGGGCGGTGCCCGGTGCCACCGCCACCACCTTGAAGGGTGCCGGCCGGGCCGAAGCGCAGGCCGACAATACCGGGGGCGCGGACGGCGCGATCTCGGTGCGCATCCGCACCGGGATCTTCCGCTTCGCCAACTCGGCGGCCGGCGACCTGATCGCCCGCGCCGACATCGGCGCCAATTGCTACGCGGTCGACGATCAGACGGTCGCCAAGACCAACGGCACCAACACCCGCTCCGTCGCCGGCGTCATCTATGACGTCGATGCGCTGGGCGTCTGGGTCAAATTCTGAAGGACGCCCGCACATGCTCATCAACTCTGCCAGTCTCCGCACGCTCGGCACCGGCTTCTCAGCCGCGTTCCAGGGCGGTTTTTCCGGCGTGCAGCCCATGTATGGCCGCGTCGCCCAGACCGTGCCGTCCTCGACCAGCGAGAACGAATATGGGTGGCTCGGCAAGATCCCGCGCATCCGCGAATGGATCGGCGACCGAGTCATTCAGAACATCGGACAGTACGACTACACCATCAAGAACAAGAGCTTCGAATCGACCATCGGCGTCGATCGCGACCACATCGAAGACGACAATATCGGCATCTATACGCCGCTGTTCGGCGAATTCGGCCGCTCGGCCGCGGTGTTCCCCGACGAGCTGGTGTGGCCGTTGCTGAAGAACGGCTTCGCCGCGACGTGCTATGACGGCCAGTATTACTTCGACACCGACCACCCGGTGCTGGATGAGAACGGCGTTGCGCAGTCGGTGTCGAACACGGGCGGCGGCGCCGGAACGCCGTGGTTCCTGATCGACGCCGGCCGGGTCATCAAGCCGATCATCTATCAGAGCCGCAAGCCGTTCAGCCTGGTGACGATGGACAAGCCGGACGATGAGGGCGTGTTCAATCGCAAGGAATTCCGCTACGGCCTGGAAGGCCGCTGCAATGTCGGCTTCGGTTTCTGGCAGTTGGCCTACGGCTCCAAGCAGGCGCTGGACGCCGCAGCCTACTCCACCGCCCGTGCGGCGATGATGTCGCAGAAGGCCGATTTCGGCAAGCCGCTGGGCATCGTCCCGACCCTGCTCGTCGTGCCGCCGACGCTGGAAGGCGCCGGCCGCAAAATCCTCAACAGCGAATACGCGACCGGCGGCGAGACCAACCCCTGGAAGGGGACGGCCGAGCTGATGGTTGTTCCCTGGCTGGCGTGATCGCCATGGCAGCGCCGAGGAAGCCGAGGGCGGGGAAGTCCGTCCCGCCGATCGTCGACGAGTCCGCCGGCTCCTCGGCGCCTCTCAATTCCGCAGAGGGGGCGTCTGGTACGGCTCGCGAGGCCCCCAGCGCCGGTAGTGGCACGGAAGGGGCGCCGGCCAGCGCTTCGTCCGTCGGGACACAGTCCGCGCCCCCGCACGCTATTGCCGAGACCCACGGACTCGTTGCGGATGCGGCGGCCGCACCTGGTGCCGACATCGCAATCATCGACCCGGTGCTGGTCAGCGTGAATGTGCCGACTGGCGTGATCGCGCCCGAAACCCAGGACACATTGCTTGCAATGGCGGACGCCGCGGCCACAGCGCTTCGCTCCAACCGCGAGGCGGTGCCGGGCGTCCGCATCGTCGCCAAACGGGACGGCTTCCGCCGCGCCGGCATCGCGCATTCGACGGCGCCCGCCACCTATCCGCTCCATACCCTCGCGGATGAGCAGCTGGAAGCGCTCCTGGCCGAGCCGATGCTCGTCGTCGAGCTGGTCGAGGACGTTGGCGCGCCATGAGCTACGCGACCCAGCAGGATCTGGTGGACCGGTTCGGTTCGGCTGAGCTGATCCAGCTCACCGACCGCACCAACATCCCGCCGACCACCATCGATACAGTCGTCGTCGACCGCTCACTGGCCGACGCCGATGCGCTGATCGATGGCTATGTCGGCAAGGTCTACCAGCTCCCGCTGTCGCCGGCGCCGGCCGTGCTGACCCGCTACGCCGCCGACATCGCCCGCTATTTCCTGCACGGCAAGCGCGCGGAAAAGGATGGGCCGATCGAGCGGGCCCACCGCGAGGCGCTGGCCTGGCTCAAGGATGTCTCGCGCGGCCTGGTGCAGCTCGATGTCGGCGGCGCGCCGGTCGAGCAGACGGGCGGCGGTGCGATCCGCGCCACAGAGCCGAACCGCGTCTTCACCCGCGACAGCCTGCGGAGCATGTGACGATGGCGACCGAAGGCATCCGTATCGTCGTGGACGACGCCGAGGTGCAGGCCGGGCTTAGCCGGCTCGCGGCCGCCGGCGGCGCCCTGGCGCCGGCGATGGCCGATATCGGCAGCGCGATGCTGGCGTCCACCCAGCGCCGGTTCGAAGCCGAGGCCGGCCTCGGCGGCGTGAAGTGGCAGCCGTTCGCGCCATCGACGCTCAAGCGCATGAGTGCCAAGCGGCGCGCCCGCCCCTTGCTGCTGCGCGACAAGGTCTCACCGGGCCTTTATTCCAGCCTGACGACGCAGTCGGACGAGCACCAGGTGCAGGTCGGTACCAATCTGCGCTATGCCGCCATCCACCAGTTCGGCGGCGAGGTTAAGCTCCCCGAGCGTCAGCAGACGAGCAGCTTTCGCTACGCGGCGCAGGGTGCTGGTCGGACCAAGGATGGCCGGCGCGTCGGATCGCGCCTGCGCTTCGCCAAGGCATCGAGCCGGGCCAAGAGCCGGCATGAGCGCACATTCACGGTCGGCGCGCACAGCGTGACCATTCCGGCCCGGCCCTATCTCGGTATCGACGATCAGGATCGCGCCGAGATCGCGGCCATCCTGGAGCAGCATCTGCGCGCCGCCACCGATGCGGAGGGCCGGCGATGATCGTCGACGAGATCATTGCGCGGCTGAAATCCGCGCCCGGCTCGCCATTCCGCCTGATCGGCGCCGCCGCGGGCGTCGCATCCATCGTCGACAATCCGCCGGCCGTACCAGCCGCCTATGTCTTCGTCAAGGAAGAAGGCTCGACCGAGAACGAGCGGATCAATGGTCTGCTTCAGCGGACCGAGCTCGACATCGTCGTGCTCATCATCACCGAGAACGTCGCTGATGCCACTGGCGCCGCGGCCGCCGGCGACATCGAGCAACTGAAAGGCAGCGTGCGCAAACGCCTGCTCGGCTGGCAGCCGGCGAGCGCCGAGGAACCCTTGAGCCATGTCGGCGGCGAGCTGGTGCGCGCCCGCGGCGGCGCTCTCTGGTGGGAGATGACGCTGGCCGCTGCGGTCTACCTGACGGATGACGCCTGACATGACGGATTTGCCCGAAGACCAGCCGCTGTCCGATGCCGCCGCCGGCTTCGCCAAGGAACAGCTCCGATCGTTCATCGAGCGCATCGAGCGGCTGGAAGAAGAGAAAGCCTCGATCTCCAGCGACATCAAGGACGTCTTCGCCGAGGCCAAAGGCACCGGCTTCGACGTCAAGGCCCTCCGCACCATTCTGCAGATCCGCAAGCAGGACGCCGATCAACGCGCCGAACTGGAGTCGATCGTCGATCTGTACTTGCAGGCCCTCGGAATGGTCGGCGCTTAACCAGGAGACGGACCATGCCTGCACGCTCCGGCGGTGCCTACATTCTTGATCCGGCCACCGGCGCGCTGACCAGGCGCGTCGAGGCCGGTGAGCCGATGCCCGCCGGCGACCCGATCGCCGTCGACACCGCCATACCCCCCGAGAGCGAAAACGCCCCCGCCAGCGATACGGCTGGCGGGGAATCGCCGGTGGACGACCCCGTTTCCCGCCCGCGCCGCCGCGCGGCCAAACCCACAGGTGACTGATGGCCAAGAGGTTTTTCCGCAAGCTCGCCGTCCTCACCAAGGCCGAGGTGACCTATGGCGTCGATTCGACGCCGACCGGCGCCGCCAATGCCATGCAAATGACCGCGGTCAGCATCACGCCGCTCGGCGGTGAGGAGGAGAGCCGCGAACTGCTGCTGCCGTATTTCGGGCATCAGGGCGTTCTGCTGGTCGGCAATTATGTCGAGCTGCAGGGCAGCGTCGAGCTCGCTGGTGCCGGCGCGGCGGGCACGGTACCGGCCTATGGTGCGCTGCTGCGCGCCTGCTCGATGTCGGAAGTCACGGTGGCGGCGACCAGCGTCACCTATGCGCCGGTCAGCAATGCGCCGGAATCGGCAGTGATTTACGCCAATTTCGATGGCGTGAACCATGCGATGCTGGGCGTGCGCGGCACCTGGTCGCTTGAGTTGGCGCCGAAGAGGATCCCGCGCATCCGCTTCACCTTGCGTGGCCTGCTCGGCCCGATCGCCGACGTGGCACTGCCGGCGGTGACGCTGACCGGCTTCAAGAAGCCTCTCGTCGTGTCCACCGTCAACACGCCAACTCGGTCGCTGCATGGCTATGCGGCGCTCTGGGAAAGCGTCAGCCTCGACATCGGCAACACCGTCGAGCTGCGCAATCTGATCGGCGAGGACTCGGTGCAGATCACCAACCGCCAGTCGATCGGCACCGCCGTGATCGAGGCGGCGTCGATGGCGATCAAGAACTGGTTCTCGATTGCGCAGGCCCACACTGTCGGCGCGCTCAGCGTGATCCACGGCGTCGGCGCCGGCAACATCGTGGAGATCGCCGCCGCCGGCGTGCAGCTCGGCCGACCGACGCAGGGCCAGACCCAGGGCATCCTGAACTACTCGATCCCGCTGATGTTCACGCCGACCGCGGGCGACGACGAGTTCTCCATCATCGTGCGCTGAGCGCGTTTTCCCGACCCCTTTTCTCAAGAGGCTCATAATGTTCGTGCTCGCGGCAGCCTATTCGTTCCTGTGGCCGGTGACGGTGGAAACGCCGGACCCGGCCGTCCCCGGTGCCTATCTTCAGCAGACCTTCAAGGTGCGGTTTGAACCGCTCTCCAAAGAGCAGGGCATCGCGCTCGACGAGGAATTCCGTGCCCTTGAGACGCTGGAAGAGCGGATCGCCCATGAGCACGATCTGCTGTTCCGCACCGTGCGCGATTGGGAAGACGTCGTCGACCCGTCGACCCGCGAGCCGGTGCCGTTTACCGACGAAAACTTCCGGACGGCGATGCGCTTCCCATGGTTCCCGACCGGCCTCTACCGCGCCTATCGCGACGCCATGACCGGCGACAAGGCCCGCCTGGGAAACTGACGGCGGCCGCGCGGGCCTGGGCGTTCGCGGAGATCGGCCGCACCGACCCTGCGGCGGCCGTGCAGCTCGACGACGACATGCGCCGGCAGTTCGTGGCGCTCGGCGTCGACCTGTCGACCCTGCCGCCGGAAGACACCGAAGAGGAGCATTTCGAAGTGTGGCCGCCGAACTGGGATGCGCTGCGTCTGTTTCTCGCCTGCTCGACCCAGTGGCGAGCAGCGGGCACGTTCGCGCGCGTGATCTGGCTCGGCCTCGACTATGGCGCGGTGGAGATCGTGATGCGCCAGCTCAGCCTCGCCGGCGTCGCCTGGAACGACCTGCAGGCGATGGAGGCCGCCGCCCTCGGCCCGCTCAATAGCGGGACGGACGCATGACGCTGCAGCTTGCCGTTCAGATCACCGCCGACGCTTCCCGCGTCCGTCCCGGCACAGCCGAGGCGTCGCGCGAGTTCGGCTCGGTCGGCAAGGCGCTCGACAAGATGGCGCAGGACGGCCGCTCCGCCGCGACCGCTCTGGACGCCGTCAGTCGCTCCGCCTCATCGCGTGGCGCCGCGGGCGACGTCTCGTCCGGCTATGTGCGGCTCACTGAGGTCCTGCGCGAGGCCACGGCTGAGGCGCGCAACGTCACGGCGGCGATCGAGCGGACGGCCCGCGTCTCCCGCGGCGCGGCGATCAATGCCTCGATCGGCGTCCGCGACGATTTCGGCGGCGCGGCGCGTGCGGCCGACATCGAGGGCTATGGCCGCTCGCTCGATGACGTGCGCGCGAAGTACAACCCGCTGTTCGCCGCCCAGCGCACCTATCTGGCGCAGCTTTCCGAGATCCGGCAGGCCGAAAAGGCCGGAGCGCTCAGCTCGAAAGAGGCGGCCGCCGCGATCGACCGGACCAAGGCGAGCTTCGCCGCCCAGGTCACCGGGTTGCGCGGCGTGCGCACCGAGCTCGCCGGCCTGGCGCCGTGGCAGCGGACGCAGCTGGCGGCGCAGGGCTTCGACGTGTTCACGTCGCTCGGCGGCGGCATGAACCCGCTCACCGTGGCTCTGCAGCAGGGACCGCAGATCATCCAGGTCTATGGCGGCGTGCGCGAGACGCTGTCGGCCGCGCTCGGCGTGCTCACACCGTTGCGCGTCGGGCTCGGCGGCGCCACTGGGGCGCTGATCGCCGGTGCCATGGCCTGGGACAATTATCTGGTCTCGACCAAGGAAGTGGCGACCGCGAACGCCGGCCTCGGCCGCGCGCTCGGCGCGACGCCGGCCGAGCTGGAGGCGATCGCAGAGGCAGCGTCCGCCGCCGGCGCCGTCTCGATCGCGCAGGCGCGCTCCATGGAGGCGGCGTTCCTGCGCACCGGCCGAATTGGTACCGCCGGTTTCGCCGGGCTGATCGGCATCTCCAAGGATTTCGCCGCGACGATCGGCACCGATATCGACGGCGCGCGCGACAAGCTCGGCGAGCTGTTTGCCGATCCGGCGCGTGGCGCCTCGCAGCTCCAGCAGATGGGCCTGCTCGACGGCGCGACGACGCGCCTGGTGCAGCGACTGACCCAGCAGAACGAGACCACGCGGGCGCAAGGCGTGCTGCTTGAGGCGCTCCGCCCTCGGCTTGCCAGCGCGGCGGAAGCGACCACCGCCTTCGGCCGGGCGTGGGATGGCGTGGCGCGCGCCGCCTCGAACGCCTGGGATGCCATCGGCCGCAGCGCCGACTGGCTGTCCGGCGGCGGTGCCGACACGCTGGCGGCCCGCATGGCCGATGCGCAGGGGCGCCTGGTCGCGCTCAATGAGGTGGCGCGCCGGCGGGGCGTTGCCAACCCAGCCGGCCGAGAGGCGATCCAGGCCGAGATCGCCGATCTGCAGGAGCAGCTGCGCCGGGAACAGCAGCTCACCAACCGCCGGGCTGCGGATGCGCGGGCGGATCGCGCCTCCAGCACCGCCATTGAGAGCGCGGCGCAATCGCCGGCCAATGAGCAGGCGCTGCGGCGCCGGGCGCTGGAGCAAAGCCAGGCGCAGCTGATCGCCGGCCAGGGCGCGGCCGGCCAGACCGCCGACGAACAGGCGAACATCGCCCGCGCCCTCGATGCGCGCAGCCGGGCGCTGCAGACGTTGGTGCCGGCGGCCCAGAAGCAGGCCGAGCTCGACCGGCTCGACATCGCCGTCCAGTCCGAGCGCAATCCGATGCTCCGGGCCGAGTTGATCGCGCGCCGGGAGCGCGTGGCGATCGCCGGCGAGGAAATCACGGCCGGCGAGGCCGACGCCCGTGTGCAGCAGGCGCGCAACCGGGCGATCGCGGAATCGCTGGCGACCACGCGGCGCTCGATCGCCGACCTGGAGACCGAGACGGCGGCGCGCCGCTCCGTAAACGACATGGTGGCGGCCGGCACGGTCTCGCTGGCCGATGCCGACCGCCAGCTGGCGCAGGAACGGGCCATCCGGCCGCTGGTCGCGGCGGCGCTCAGCGCCGAGGGCGACGAGCGGGCGCGCCTCATCGCCCTCATCCAGCAGCAGCGCGGCGCCATGGCGGCGGCCGCCACCGAGGATCGGCGATCGGCGGCGCAATCGATGCTGTCCGACCAGCGCGATCGCGCCGACAGCCTGCGCCTGGAAATCTCGCTGATCGGCCAGAGCGAGGCGGTGCGCGCCCGCGCCGTCGCCACCATGGAGGCCGAGCAGCGCATTCGGCAGGCCGGGATCGCCTCAGGCTCGGCCGAGGCCGGCCAGATCCGCGCCAATGCAGCGGCGCTCGCCGAGCTGGAGACCGCCGCAAGCCGGACGCGGGATGCCTGGGGCACCTTCGCCTCGGCCGGCGAAAGCGCGCTCGACCGCGTCGGCGATGCGCTGTCCGGCCAGAAGGTGGACTGGCAGAGCCTGGCGCAGGACATCCAGCGCAGCGCCATGCAGCTCGCCGTGGTGAACCCGCTGAAGAACGCCTTGCTCGGCACTAATTACGGCACGCTGGGCGACCTGGGCGGCATATTCGGCGGCGGCGCCACCTCTGCGCTCGCCGGTGCCCGCACGGTCGGCGCCATGCAGGTCAGCGCCGGCACCGTCGTGGTCAATGGCGCGATCGCCGGCGGCGCCGCCGGTGTGCTCGGCGCGATCGGAACGGGCACCGGGACCGGAACCGGCGGCGGCATGTCCGGCGTGCTCGCCCGCTCCATGAGCTATAACGGCCTCAACGAGAACGGATCGGCCGGCGCGATCAATGCGCTGCTCGGCCAGTCCGGTACGCCGCAGCTCGACGCCCGCACCCAGGCATGGTGCGCGGCCTATGCCAATGCGGTGCTGGGCCAGTCCGGCATGGCCGGCACCGGCTCGAACATGGCGTCGAGCTTCCTCAATTGGGGGCAAGCCACCAGCTCGCCGAGCCTGGGCGATATCGTCAATCTGCGGCCGCAGGCGGCGGGCTCGTCCGGCCATGTCGGCTTCTTCGCCGGGATGCAGGGCAACAACGTCCTGGTCAATGGCGGCAACCAGGGCTTCGGCGCCGGCAATGACGGCGTGGGTACCGTCGCCTTTCCGATGAACGAAGTGGTGAGCTTCAGGACGGCGCTCGACAGCGCGACGACGGCCACCAGCGGCTTCGGCACGGGGCTTTCCGAGGTGGCGCAGTCCGCGCTCAATTCCGCCGGCGGCATTTCCACCTCGGCGACCCAACTCGGCCAGGCCACGCAATCGGCGGCCACCTCGGCAACCGGCTTCACCGGCGGGCTCGGCGGCGCCTTCCAGCAGATTTTGGGCGGTCTCGGCCAAATCGGCTCCGGCTTTCTCAATGGCATCGGCAGCGTGTTTCAGTCGTTGCTGGGCGGCCTCGGTGGGCTCGGCGGCGGTGGAGGTGGCGGGCTGCTTTCCAGCCTCGCGTCGATGTTCGCCTTTGAGGCCGGCGGCGTGATGACCGCTGCCGGGCCGTTGCCGCTGCACCGCTACGCCATGGGCGGCGTCGCCGATCGGCCGCAACTCGCTCTGTTCGGCGAGGGTCGCCAGCCGGAAGCCTTCGTGCCGTTGCCCGACGGCCGGCGCATTCCGGTGTCGATGTCGATGCCGCGCGGCACTAATGACAATTCAGCGTTCGCGGCCGCGGCGCAGATGAGCCAGATGGCGACGCAGATGATGGCGGCGGCATCCCGGCCGGGCTCGGTGGTCAACATCATCGACAAGGCCGGCGTGAACAAGGACGTCGAGCAGTCCGAAGGGCGAGACGGCGAAGAGCGCTTCGACATCGTGCTGGACCGCGCCGCTGCCGACGCTTTCAGCCGGCCGGGCTCGATCACCCGCCGGCGCATGGCGGACACGTTCGGGCTGCAACGCAAGGTCAGCCGCCTATGAGCGCGCCGGTGTGGGATACCCGCCTGCCGCGGTGGTTCGTGCGCAACAACTTCAACGCGCAGTTTCCCGACGGGCGCGGGATTTCCGAACCCGATAACGGCCTGTTTCGCACGGAGCGGCGGTACTCGAATGCGATCATGCCGGCGCGCGGCCTCTTGCCTTGCACGGCGTTTCAGTACGACGTGCTGATGCAGTTCTGGATGGTCACGACCTCCGGCGGCTCGCGAGCCTTCTGGTTCCCGGATCAGCTGCATGACGGGTTGCCGATGCTCAACGAGGCCGGCGTGCCCGTGCTCGGCGAGGACGATCGGCCGATCATCGTGAGCGCGTCGTGGCTCGTGAAGTTCGGCAAGACGCCGCCCAGCGTGACCATCCCGGCCGGGTCACTCCGCGACGTGCCCATTGAATTGTGGGTGCTGCCGTAATGGGCCGCTATGTTTCGCTCAACTTCCGGATCGACGCGCGCACGCCGGCTAATCCGAATGGTTTCGTCTATCTGGTGAGGGCCGAGCATCCCCTGCTGCCAGAGGATCTATTGCTTTCGACCGACCCGACCGTGCGGTTGTCGGACGATCCTCTTGAGTACGGCACGGTTCATCAGGAAGAGACCTATAAGTTCCTGCTGATGGGCTTCGTCGCGCCCGACGATACGGAGGATGCGGCGCCGGGAACCGAGCTGGTTTTCCCCAATCTCGGCTCCAACCTCATCCCGATCCTGCGCTCTACGGTGCAGCCGACAATCTTCACGATTCGCGCGGTCCGGATGAACGCGCTCGATGTCATCGAACTCGACTGGACCGACATGCGGCAGGTGCGTTCGGCCGGCCGCGGCGACCAGCTGCTGCTCACCATTGCACGCGACGATCCCGAGCTGCAGCCGGCGATCGAGGGGCGCCAGACCGCCAACCGCTTCCGGGGGCTGCACCGATGAAAGCACATAAAAATATGTGTGAAACACATAAAATCATGAGCCTGCATTGGTCCTCCCGCTTCGTCGGTTGGGATGTCCGCGGCCAGTGCTGGCGGCCTGTGGAGCGCGCTTTTGCCGAGGACCTCGGCATCATCGTGCCCAGCTATGCCGAACTGCGCATGCCTGAGATCGAGCGCGCCGAGCTGACCCGCCGCGCTGCCGAGATCGGCTCCACCGCGCCATGGCACAAGGTCGAGCCGCCGCTCAAGCGTCAGGATTACGACCTGGTCGCCTTTCGGAATGGCCAGGGGTTGCATGTCGGGCTCTATGCCGGCGACGGCCTGGTGCTGCACGCGCCGGAGGATGCGCCGTGCCTGCACTCCCGACTCGCCGCGCAGCCCTGGCGTGGGCGCTTGATCGGCTACTGGCGCCATGAGGCGCTGCTGGGCGGTGTGCCGTGAGCGCTCTCCTCCCGGCCGCCCAGCTCGCCAGCGCCCTGTCGGCACCGGCCGGCGTCGGGCTGATCGGCATGCCGTTCCTGGAGCCCGGCCGCCGTGTCCAGCTCGACGTGCCGGCCGGCACCCGCATCCTTGAGATGATCGCACTGGTGCTGCCCGGCGCCACAGACGAGCAGCGCCAGGCGGTGCGGGTCTATATCGACGGCAACCTGGTCTATCCGGACTTTTACCGGGTGCGACCGAAACCCGGCACGCTGGTGGTGATCCGCCAGATCCCGACCGGCAGCGGCCTGCGGATCGCGCTGCAGATCGCCGTCATGGTGGCGGCCTTCGCGCTCGGCGGACCGCTCGGCAATGCGCTGGCTCAGCCTCTGATCGCGGTCTTCGGCTCGGCCGCCGGCGGCGTCGTCAGCGCGGTCGTCACAGGCGGCCTGATGTTTACCGGCAATCTGCTGCTCAACGCCCTGGTGCCGCAACCGCGCGGCGACAGCGGCGCGCAAAGCCCGACCTATCGCATCTCCGGCTGGCGCAACACCGAGAATCCGGACAGTCCAGTGCCCGTCGTCATGGGCTTTCATCGGATGGCGCCGCAGATCGCCTCGGGTAGCTATACCGAGGTCGTCGGCGACGAACAGTATATCCGCTTCTTGATGCACTGGGGCTACGGCCCGCTCGACATCAGCAATATTCGCATCGGCGATACGCCGATCGACAAGTTCAAGGGGGTCGAATACGAGTTGCGTCAGGGCTATCCGGACGACCCGCCGGTGACGCTCTATCCCGAACAGGTGGTTGAGGAGCTGATGTCGGTCGAGCTGCGGCGCGACGAGCCCGGCACTTACCCCGACGCGACCGGCGAAATAGAGCCGCAAATCCGGCGGACTCAGCGCGATATCACACACATGAGCATTGATATCACGCTGCCGAATGGCCTCGGCCTAAGCACCGACGAGGGCAATCTGACGGCCGCGAAAATGATCTTCCGCATCGAATACCAAGAGGAGGGAAGCTCTACATGGCTGTTGCAAGGCGATTACACGATCTTTCTCGAATCGAGGCGGTCGGTGCTGCGGACCTATAAATGGGCCGCACCGACCCGCGGGCCGGCATACGATATCCAGGTCTCCCGAATCTCGTACAATTACAATCACGGCAAGCGCCTCGAAGCCATGCAGTGGACGGCAATCCGCTCCTATCGGCCGGAATATCCGCTGAATTTCCAGAAACCGCTGGCGCTGATTGCCGGCCGGATCAAGGCGTCGAAGCAGCTCAACGGCCTGCTCGACACGCTGTCGGCCGACGTCAAGCGCATCTGCCCGGACTGGGACGCAGCGACCGGGACCTGGATCGAGCGTCCGACCAATTGGCCGGCCTCCCTGCTACGGTTTGCCTGGCAGGGGCCGCATGTGGCGCGACCGAAGACGGATGCGCAGATCGACCTGGAGGTTCTGCAGGACTTTCATGATTTTTGCGTCGCGAAGGGTCTGCACTACAACCGCGTGGTCGATTACGAGACCACGCAGAAGGATCTGCTGGACCGGATCGCCGCCGCCGGCCGGGCCATCCGGTCCGATGACGGCTCGAAGGTCGGCGTCATCATCGACCGGCCGCGCACTCACATCATCGCCCCGGTCTCGCCGATCAACAGCTGGGGATTCGAGTGGCAGCAGGATAGCGTCGACCTGCCGGACGGCTATCGCGTGGCCTTTTTGGACGAGACCGACAATTACCGCTCGGCGGAGCGGATCATTCCCTGGATTGGCTTTGTCGGCGAGCCGCAGCGGGTCGAGGACTTATCGGCCGAGGGCAAGACGCATCCGGCCGATGTCTACCTCTTCGCCTATCGCCGCATGCTGGAGGTGATCCATCGGCCCGACCGCATGTCGGCGATGCAGGACTGGGCGCATTTTGAGGTGGCGCGCGGCGATCTGGTCTCGTTGAGCCATTACACGCTGAGTAAACAGCAGGTTTCATCGGTCGTTAAAACAGTGTCCGGCTCGGCTTTCGAGATCACGGAATCGCTGACCATGGAGCCTGCGACCGTCTATGCGGCGCGGTTCTTCCGGCCGGACATCGGCACCTTCCTCCGTACGCTGGCCTGGCGGGGCGATGAGGCGAGCGTGTTTCGGCTCGACGGCGTCGGCCCGCTGCCGCAGCGCGACGACATTGTGTTCCTCGGCCCGGTCGACCTGGTCGACGAGCACGCCATCGTCAGCCGGATCGAGCGCACGAAGAACTCTTCGGCGAGGCTGCATTTCCTGCGCCACGCGCCTGAGATTGATGCGCTGCTGGACGCCGTCGTGGTGCCGGCATGGAATGGCCGCGTCGGTGACCCGGCAGGAGAAGATGATACGGCGCCGGGTACGCCTCTGATGTCCGTCCTCTCGGGTCGCCGCGTCTATGACGGGGAGGATTATCCGCCGGAAGGAATACCGACGATCCTGGTGATGCTCGTGCCGGGCACTGAATCGGTGGCGGTGGCTGACTATGAGGTCGAGCATCGACCGTCCGGCGATCCGGACTGGCTGAGCGCGCCTGTGGACAGTGGAGCGGCAACTATCGAAGGCGAATACGGGATGCTGGAGCCGGTCGAGATCCGCGCGCGTGCGATCTCGACCGCCGGAATTGTCGGTGCGTGGACGGCCTCGATCACACATATCGTCGGCGGTGAGGATGCAGGAGGCACTGCACCCGATCTTGTTGTCGACCTGGCTGTAAGCCTGTCCGGAGGCGCTCCGCGGCTGACATGGGTCAACCCGAATGACGTCAACTTTGACCACGCCCGAGTAAGGCGCGGACCGGCAGGCTCCCCTTTCTTCTCGGCAACGAATATTTCGACAAGTCTCTTTGGGGCGCCGAACGCCGCAATGTCATTCACTGACACCAGCACAGGTTCGGGAGACTGGGATTACTGGGTTATCTCGCGCAATAGCTTGGGCGCGACCGATGGGGCCGCCGGCCCCGTCACGATCACTGTGACATGAGGACAATATGGCGATAGGTACCCGCGCAGAGACGCTCACCACAGCCGGCCTGATCCTGGAGGTGCTCGCCATCGCGGAAGTCGATGGGCGCCCGCTGGGGCCGCGGCGCCAGGCGATCACGGATCTGGCGGTGCAACTGCTGGCCCAGCCAGCTTTTGCGGGCCTGAACAACGTCGTCGAGCGCCGGCTGTGGTCCGAGCTCTCGGCGATTGTCGGCGTGGGCGGGCAACTCGGCAACGTCTTGGACGATGCCGGCACCCACACAGATCCGGTCAACGGCGCGGCCGGGCGGCCGAATGCCGGCCGCTACCGATATTCCGCCGATCCGGCGGGCTGGGAGCGCATCGGCGATTATGTGGCGGTGTCGCTTGCCACCACGGCCGAGGTCATCGCCGGCATACTGACCGGCAAGGCCGCCGCCCCGGCCGGCGTGCTGGCCGCCATCCTTGCCCATCTCGCCACCTCTGCCGAGGCGATCGCCGGTACGTCGACCGCCCTCGCGGTGACGCCCGCCGGCGACAAGGCCGCGCTCGACGCCCGTTTCGGTATCGGGTCCGCCTCGGAAATCTACGAGACGCTCGCCCCGGACTTGCAGTCGGTGGCGATCCGCGATCCGGACGGGCGGATCATTGCCACGGTGCCGGACCCGCGGGTGGGCGCGCTCGCGGCCTCGGCGGTGACGGTCGAGTATTACGAGACGCTGGACGAAACGGTACGGGTGATTTTTGCCGACCCGGACGGGCGCGAGCTGGGGCGACTCCGCGAGGCGGACAGCGCCGCGCCGAGCGCGGAGGTGGTCGCTGCGCGCGGCTCGGCGGTCGACCTCAACACCCGCATCAGCCGCGGCCTGACCGCGTATGGCGATGTGGCCGGCCCGGTGTGGGGCGCCTGGAACCTGCAAGAGACTCGCATGCGGCTGCGCAAGCTGCTGTTGGGCGAGAGCTCGCAACTGGTCATCGCCTTGATCGGCGACAGCTACACGCAGGCGGTGGACCGCTATGTGCGGCCGTCGGCCAAGACCTTGCAGGACACCTACGGGTTTGCCGGCGTCGGATGGATCGGCTTCGGCTGGTTCGGGACGTCGGCGGGCACATGGTCGGCAGGGTCTCAGCCGTCCGGCATGGACCTCACGGCGCGGTCCGATCTTGTTACGGTGCAGCAGATCATCGGCACATGGACTTGCATCTACAACAATGCGGCGAGCAACACGCCGAGCCTGTCGCGCAGCACGTCGTCGACGGCAGGCGACTACGTCCGATGGTCTTTCCCAGCCGGACACAATGCCTGCCGCCTATTCTACGGCGGCGACGGCACCGGCGTGGTGCAGGTATCATGGGACGATGGCGCGACTTGGTCGGGCAACGTTGTTCTCAACACCGCTGGTGCCGCCAACCTTGCCCTGGCCGGCACGCCGGCCAGTGCGGCCACGGCGCGCATCAAGGTCATCTCCGGCAATGTGTCGCTGGCCGGCGTGGACATGCAATCGGCCGCGAACGGCGTGCGCGTCCATAAGCTCGGCGGTTCGGGCTCGACGGCGGCGCAGTGGGCGGGCGTCACTGCCGCGACCTGGGCGGCACAGTACGCTGCCCTTGCTCCTAAGCAGACCGACATCTTGTTCGGGACTAACGACCAAGCCATCGATGTTACCCCAAGTACGTTCGGCTCTCAGATCGGCACGATCGTCTCCAATATCCGTTCGGTGCTGCCTTGGTCGGATCGCTTGATTATGGCACCCGCCGAAAACCAGCGCGAGGACAATGACTATCCAATGAGTGCCTATACGCAGGCTCAGCGTGAGGTGGCGATCGTCAATAACTGCGCGTTTCTGGATTTTCAATACTATTTCGGGCCTGCGGATAATTTCGCGTTTGCCTATGCGCATGCCAATAGCGCGCGCCCCTGGAACGCTGCCGACCTCATCCATCCCGAATCACTCTTCGGTGGTCGCGCCATGGTCGACGCATGGCTGCGCCTGCAGATGTATAGTTGAGGAGCGACTTATGCCCGGCGCCTATATATTCGTGAGCCCGTTTGCCACCGGCGACACCTCCCTACCGGTCCCGAAGCGCGATGCGCTGCTCAACGGCGACAATAATGGGGTGCGGTTTCTGTTCGATCTCGGGTTTGGGTATTGCTACCCCGGCGGCCCGCTGGTCGGCCGGGGCGCGCCCGGCAATCCGGGCAACGGAGCGACAATCTATGACGTCGCCGAGCGCGGCAACGGGGTGGTGCGTATCACCGATACCGCCGCGCTGACTTATGCCGGCGGCGGGATTGATTTGTCGGCGATCAACACCAATGCCGAGCAAGACACCGGTGTTGCCGGGCCGGCTTCGGCGCTGGCAGACATTTGGACGGCGGTGGGCGGCAAAAGCCAGATCTTTCTGATCTGTGGATATTTCAAGCTGCCGAGCACTGCTGACTGGAATGTTTCCGGTGCGCTTTCGTCTATCTTTTCGGCTTGCGCCAGTGGCGGAGGTTACGCCTCAGCGGCGGACATCCTTAACGTCGCCATGAGTAACGGGTCGCCTTACCGCGTCGGTTCGCGGCGGCAGACCGCAGTCGGGTCGCATGAGGGTGAGCGGCTCATCCAGCCTGTGGCCGGTGATTATGGCAGCGTCGTGCAGATCGCCTATTGGCGCAACGACGCCGGCACGGGGTTGACGCTGCGCTCGGCCAATGGCCGCGTGACCACGACGGCCGTCAAGGGTGCGGACAATTCGGCGAATTTCTCGGCGCTGACGCCGTTGTGGGGGGCCGCGAAGCCGTTCACGTCGCCGGGGTCCGACCCCTCCATGTTC
>JBGGNI010000097.1:0-16277 GCA_041287585.1 Xanthobacteraceae bacterium | reverse complement strand
GCGCGAGGCGCCGTCCATAGCCATCGTCCACTCGCTTCTCGACAAGGGCGCCAATGTGCGGGCCTATGATCCGGAAGGCATGGCCGAGGCTCGCCACGTGCTGCCCGCCGAGGTGGTCTATGCCGAGGACGCCTATGAGTGTGCCAAGAACGCCGACGCCCTCGTCATCGCCACCGAGTGGGATGCGTTCCGCGCGCTCGATTTCGACCGCCTGAAGGCAACGCTCAAGCGCCCGATCATCATCGACCTGCGCAACATCTATCGGCCGAGCGAAATGGAAGCCCGCGGCTTCCTCTATGACAGCGTCGGACGGCCGCAGCGGGTACACTGAGGGGGAGATCGGCACGGGACCACGGCAGGGACGGATTGCATCTGCGCCCGTCGGCGCTTATTCACGCCGTTCATGCCGACCGCCGGTTCCGTGCCGAAGGAGGGCGCATTGGCCCCTATCCATCTCGAATATTCTGCCCGTCTCGCCGATTCTGCTCTTGAAGGTCCTGCCCGTCGTGAAGATGCCACGCGTCTTGCCTCGCCCCCGAACGGGGCGGCGCTGGGTGCCAATCTGCGGCGGACCCTCACCATCGAGGCGGCCGGGCTGGCCGCGCTGCTCGATGCCCTGGACGGCCCGCTCGGCGAAAGTGTCGAGCGGACGGTGCGGCTGATCGAAGACGCGCGCGGGCGGGTCATCGTCACCGGCATGGGCAAGAGCGGGCATATCGGCCGCAAGCTCGCCGCCACCCTCGCCTCCACCGGCACCCCTGCGCTTTTCATGCATGCTGCCGAGGCCGGCCATGGCGATCTCGGCATGGTCACGCCGGATGACGTGCTGGTCGCGCTGTCCTGGTCCGGCGAGACCACCGAGCTTGGCGACGTGGTCTATTATGCCGGCCGCTTCGCCGTGCCGCTCGTTGCCATCACTGCCAATGCGAACAGCGCGCTCGGCCGGGCCGCCGATATCGTGCTGCAATTGCCCAAGGTCGAGGAAGCCTGCCCGAACGGGCTGGCGCCGACCACGTCGACCCTCATCCAGCTGGCGCTCGGCGATGCGCTCGCCGTCGCGCTGCTCGAACGGCGTGGCTTCACGGCCTCCGACTTCCGGGTCTTCCACCCCGGCGGCAAGCTGGGCGCCCGCCTGCTCAAGGTGAGCGACCTGATGCACGGCAGCGAGGCCATGCCGCTGGTCGTCCTCGGCACGCCGATGAGCGAGGCCCTGATCGAGATCACCAGCAAGCGCTTCGGCTGCTGCGGCGTGGTGGAGACGGGCGGCCAGCTTACCGGGATCGTCACCGACGGTGACTTGCGCCGGCACATGGGCACCGAGTTGCTCGCTCGCCCGGTCGAAGCGGTGATGACGCCGGCTCCGCTGGTGATCGAGCCGGGCGAACTCGCCTCCGCCGCGCTCGGCCTGATGAGTCGCGGCCAGATCACCGTGCTGTTCGTCGTCGATGCCGGTGTCCCGGTCGGCGTGCTGCACATTCACGACGTGCTGCGCGCCGGCGTGGTGTGACGAGAGCCGCTTTCCCACCGTGCGCATCATCGCCCAGGAGAACTCCATGAGCGGCCAAGAGAGCGGCCACGAGAGCGGCCAGAAGGGCGGCACCGCCGCCAACGCCACCGTCACGGTCGGCGATGTGAGATTCGCCAACCGTCTGCCGCTCGCCTTGATCGCCGGCCCCTGCCAGATGGAAAGCCGCGCCCATGCGCTCGAATGCGCGGCGGCGCTGCACGAGATCGCCGGGCGGCGCGGTATCGGCCTCGTCTTCAAGACCTCGTTCGACAAGGCCAACCGCACCTCGATCAAGGGCGCCCGTGGCATGGGCCTCAAGGCGGCGCTGCCGGTGTTCGCCGAGGTGCGCGAGCGCTATGGCATGCCGGTGCTCACCGATATCCACGAGATCGAGCAGTGCGTGCCGGTCGCGGAAGTGGTCGACATATTGCAGATTCCGGCCTTCCTCTGCCGCCAGACCGACCTGCTGATCGCCGCGGCGCATACCGGACGCACGGTGAATGTGAAGAAGGGGCAGTTCCTGGCACCCTGGGACATGAAGAACGTCGTCGCCAAGCTCACCGACAGCGGCAATCCCAATGTACTGGTGACCGAACGCGGCGCGTCCTTCGGCTACAACACTCTGGTCACCGACATGCGGGCGCTGCCGATCATGGCCGAGACCACCGGCGCCCCGGTGATCTTCGACGCCACCCATTCAGTCCAGCAGCCGGGCGGACAAGGCACCTCCTCTGGCGGCCAGCGCGAGTTCGTGCCGGTGCTGGCACGGGCCGCAGTCGCGGTCGGAGTCGCCGGGGTGTTCATCGAGACCCATCCCGATCCCGACCACGCCCCCTCCGACGGACCGAACATGGTGCCGTTGAAGGATTTCGAGGCGCTGGTGGAACGGCTGCAGGCGTTCGACCGGGTGGCGAAGGCGGCGTAGCGCCATAACAGCCGACGACGATCCGATCGTCGTCGGCAGCGTTCAGCCTCGCGCCCGCTGGCCGAACAATACCTTCTGCGCGTCCTTGTCGGTGGCTAGGTCGTACTTGCCGCGGTCCTCGGCGTTCACGGCGAGGCCGCGCTTCACAGCCGGGCGCGCCGCGAGCGCTGCCAGCCAGCGGGCGAAATGCGGGAACTCGGCAATGTCCTGGCCCTGGCGCTGCCACAGCTTGGCCCAGCCGACGCAGGCCATATCGGCTATCGAATAGGCCCCGGCGAGGAACTCGCGGTCCTTCAGGCGCCGGTTCATGACGCCATAGAGCCGGTGCACCTCGTTGGTGTAGCGATCTATGGCGTAAGCGATCTTCTCCGGCGCATAGATGCGGAAGTGATGCGCCTGGCCGGCCATCGGGCCGAGCCCCGCCATCTGCCAGAACAGCCACTCGTCCACCTCGATCCGCGCGCGCTCCTCCAACGGGTAGAACTGCCCGGTCTTGCGGCCGAGATACTGCAGGATGGCACCCGATTCGAACACCGAGACCGGCTCGCCGCCGGGGCCGTGCGGATCGATGATCGCCGGGATCTTGTTGTTGGGCGACAGAGCGAGGAAGTCCGGCTTGAACTGGTCGCCCTTGCCGATGTTCACCGGCACCACCCGGTAGGGCAGGCCGCATTCCTCCAGCATGATGCTGATCTTCCAGCCGTTCGGCGTCGGCCAGAAATAGAGATCGATCGGCTGGGTCTGCAGCTCTGCCATCGGCGGTTCCCAACGCTTTCCATCGCGGTTTGCACCCGCATCGTCAGCGACTCGTAGGGTGCAATGCGGCGCGTGGCAAGGCGGCGGGAATCGGGCAGCCGATGACGCGATCTGACGCTGCGGCAGCGAATACTTTACGTCGCGGAAGTATCTGGAGATGAATGTTTCGTGAGCCGCAAATAATGCTTGGTGATGACAAAATTAAAACACGGGAGAAGTGCGAAATACATGTGCCGCTGAATGACGGCGCAACGAAATCGAGGAACTGTCATGACCAAGGGTAAGATCACCGGCCTTGCCGCCACGCTTCTCGTCCTGGCTTCCGCCTCCGCCTTTGCGCAGACGCCGGCGCCCGCTGCGATGCCCTCTGCCGCCGCCGTTCAGACCGCACCGGCGCCCGCACCAAAGCTCGGCAAGGTGGCGCTGCAAACCAGGCAGAAGAGCTGCACCAAAGAGTGGGATGCCGACAAGAAGGCCGGCAAGACTCAGGGCGTCACCTACAAGGCCTTCGTGCAGAAATGCGTGCATGAAGGCGTGTGAGACGGCGCCCTGCAGCCGTTGCCGCTTTGACCTCAGCCCGCCTGCCGTGCCTTCAGCGCGGTGACTGCGAGGCAGAACAATTCGAACAGCACCTGGGCGGCGGCGTGCGCGGTGTTGCTGGTGGCGTCGTATTGCGGCGCCACCTCCACCACGTCGCCGCCCACCATGTCGATGCCGTTCACGCCGCGCAGGATTTCCAGCACTTCGCGCGACGTCAGCCCGCCGATCTCCGGCGTGCCGGTGCCGGGGGCGAAGGCCGGGTCCAGGCTGTCGACGTCGAACGAGACATAGACCGGCCCGACGCCCAGCACCTCGCGTGCCTTGGCGATGACCGCCGGCACCCCCATGGCGGCGACCTCCTCGGCATGGATCACCGTCATGCCGCTTTCATAGGAGAACTCCCACAGGAATTCGGCGCCGCCGCGTATGCCGATCTGTATGGTGCGTTCGGGGTCGAGAACGCCGTCCAGCACCGCCTGGCGGAACGGCCCGCCATGGTGAAATTTCGAGCCTTCGTAAATGCCGCTGGTGTCGCAATGGGCGTCGATGTGCAGCATGCCGACCGGCTGGCGGGTGCCGAACGCCTTCAGAATCGAGCCGGTGATGGAATGATCGCCGCCGATGGCGAGCGGCACCACGCCGGCGGCGACCATGCGGCCGAAGAAGGCCTCGATGTCCTGGTGGCAGGATTCCAGGCTGAAGCGGCTGCGCATCGGCACGTCGCCAATATCGGCCACCGCCGCCTCGGCCGCCGGCACCATGCCCAGCACATGCTCGTACGGACCGATCCGCTCGATGGCGCGCACCGCGCGCGGGCCGAGGCGCGCCCCGGCGCGATTGGTGACGCCGAGGTCCATCGGCACGCCGACCAGCGCCATGTCCAGGCCGCCGAAATCGGGCAGGTCGGCGGCATCCGGACGGTAGGGGGCGTCGAGGAAGGTGGCGACATTGGCGAACGGCCAGACCCGGCGGTCGCCGTCCTTGAATTGCAGCTGCGCGACCCGCTTGAAGGCGGGGTCGAAGATGACCCCGCCCGGTACGTCTGCGTATTTGGCCCTGAGCCGGTCGAGCTTTGCCTGGTCCGTCATGGTCCGCCCGTGCGTTGTTCGTCGTGAGACGAGCCTAGCCGGGCGCACCGCATGAGGGGAACAGCAAATCGCGAACCGGCGGCGCGCCGGTTCAGCGGCGCTGTGCGCCGCCCGAACCCTTGGGGTCGCCTTTGCCGGTCTCGTGCTTGCCGCTCTCATGCTTGGCCGGTGCGCTCTTCTGCGCGCCGCCTGCCGCACCACCCGCCTGGCCCATCTTGCCGCCGGCCTGCTCGTGCTGGCGGTCCGTCTCGCCGTGGCCGGAGCCGCCGGTCTGCTGGCGGTGCTGGTCCTTGTTGCCCTGCATCTTGCGATCGTTACTCATGGCGAAGTCTCCGTGAAGGGCGGCGTTTCAGGCCACCCGAAGCGGACAACGCCGCCGGCCCCGCCCGCGTTCCTTAGCGCTACACGCTTGCCAGCGTCCGGAAGCCGTCCTGCGCACCGAGCGCCCGCAGCTCCACGCCGGCTTCGGCCTGGTCGATGCGCAGCACGCCGGCGCCCGGCGGTCCTCTGCGGCAGGCGGCTAGCATCGCGTCCACCTGGTCCGCCGGCCCGGCGAAGACGGCCTCCACCGTGCCCTCGCGACGGTTGCGCACCCAGCCGCTCAGCCCGCGCCGACGCGCCTCCCGCTCGACGAAGGCGCGATAGCCGACGCCCTGCACGCGGCCATGGACGAGAATGTGCAAGCTGCGCATGGCGAACCCCGCTGACGGATGGGTGAAGATAGACCGGCGGTTGGCGATTGCCATCGGTCGCCGGGCTTCCTAGAAGGGGTCGGATCTCCCACCACACATCCGGCCGGAGAACGGCATGCGCGAAGACACCGATCTCGCCGGCGCGGCCGACGCGCGCGACGATGGCCGCGAACCCGGCAACGATGCCGATACCCCGGAATTCGTCGAGCGGGTTGCCGATGCCGTGGAGCAGGGCGACGTCGCCACGCTGCGCACGCTGATCGCCGATCTGCACGAGGCCGATCTCGCCCGCCTGCTGGAAGCGCTGCCGGCGCCGGACCGGCCGAAGCTGATCCAGCTGCTGGGCAGCGACTTCGACTTCACCGCCTTGACCGAGCTGGACGAGGCGGTGCGCATCCAGATCCTGGACGAACTGCCGGCGGCCACCGTCGCCGAAGGCGTGCGCGACATCGATTCCGACGACGCGGTCTACATCCTCGAAGACCTCGACGACGCCGACAAGCAGGAGATTCTCGGGCAGCTCCCGACTTCGGAGCGCGCCGCGCTGCAGCGCAGCCTGGACTACCCCGAGGAGAGCGCCGGCCGGCGCATGCAGACCGAGTTCATCGCTCTGCCGCCGTTCTGGACCATCGGCCAGACGCTCGACTATATTGGCGAGACCGAGGGCCTGCCGGAGACCTTCTACGAGGTGTTCGTCGTCGACCCCAGCTACAAGCTCACCGGATCGGTTCCGCTGGACCGGCTGCTGCGCACCCGCCGGCCGGCCCGGCTCGGCGAGGTCGGCACGCCCGACCGGCATGTGGTGAAGGCGACCGACGACCAGGAAGACGTCGCCCGCGTGTTCGAGCGCTACAATCTCGTTTCCGCGCCGGTGGTGGACGATGCCGGGCGGCTGGTGGGGGTGCTCACGGTCGACGATATGGTCGACGTCATCCAGGAAGAGGCGGACGAGGACCTCAAGGCGTTGGGCGGCGTCGCCGGCGACGAGGAATTGTCGGACAGCGTCTGGGCCATCGCCAAGAGCCGGTTCTCCTGGCTGTTCGTCAATCTCATCGCCGCCAATCTCGCCTCGTTCGTCATCTCGCTGTTCCAGGACGAATTGCAGAAGATGGTGGCGCTCGCCGTGCTGATGCCGATCGTCGCCAGCCAGGGCGGCAATGCCGGCACCCAGACCATGACGGTGGCGGTGCGCGCGCTGGCCACCCGCGAGCTGCGCCCCAGCAATGCCGGGCGCGTTATTGCCCGCGAACTGCTGGTCGGGCTGTTCAACGGCGTGGCATTTGCGGTGATCATGGCGGTGGTGGTGTTCGCGCGCTTCGGCATTGCCGATCTCGGCTTCGTCATCGCGCTGGCGATGATCATCAATCTGGTGGCGGCGGCGCTGGGCGGCATCCTCATTCCGCTGGGGCTCGACCGGCTGAAGATCGACCCGGCGGTGTCGTCCGGCCCGTTCGTCACCACGATCACCGATGTGGTCGGCTTCTTCGCCTTTCTCGGCATCGCGTCGCTGTGGTTCTGAGCGGGCAGGGGGCATCGCGTGTTCTTTCCCGTCTCGAAAATCCTCTGGGCGCTCGCCGTGCCGTCCACGGCGCTGGCCAGCCTTGCCTTTGTCGGGCTGCTGCTGAGCGGCCGCTGGCCCCGGCTCGGCCGCCCGCTCGCGGCATTCGGCGTTGTGGGTCTGCTGGCCATCGGCCTGCTGCCGCTCGGCCGGGCGCTGGCGCTGCCGCTTGAGCAGCGCTTTCCGGTGTTCGTCGACGACGGCCGGCCGGTGGACGGCGTGGTGGTGCTGGGCGGCGCCGAGCTGCCGGACATCGCCGAGGCGCGCGGCCAGCCGGCCTACAACGAGGCAGCGGAGCGGCTGCTGGCCCTTGGCGATCTGGCGCGGCGCTATCCCGAGGCCCGGATGGTGTTCGCGGGTGGCAGCGGCGCCACCTTCGGCGGACCGCTGGAATCGAACGTGGTGCGCGCCACTTTGCCGTGGTTGGGGCTCGCGCCGGACCGGGTGCTGCTGGAAGGCCGCTCGCGCAACACGCAGGAGAATGCGCAGTTCGCCAAAGAACTGGTGGGGCCGCGTCCCGGAGAGCGCTGGCTGCTGGTGACGTCCGCCGCCCACATGCCGCGCGCGGTCGGCTGCTTCCGCGCCGCCGGCTTCGAGGTGGTCGCCTATCCGGTGGACCACCGCACCGCCGGCACGGCGGCGGACTGGACGCTGAACCGCGCGGTCGCTGTCGGCCTCAATGAATTCGACATTGCGGCGCGCGAATGGATCGGGCTCGCGGTCTATTCCTGGACCGGGCGAACCTCGGCACTGTTCCCGGCGCCCTGAGCGCCCGGCAAACCGAGCCGATAGACGCCGCGGAAATCGGCCGGGTCGACCGGCTTGCCCTTGCGGTAGATCACCAGCCGGCCGGCGAGGGCGAGCCGGATCGCCGCCCGGCGCACCAGCGGCAGCAGGCGCTGCCAGTCCGCATCGGTGGCCAGAGCGCGCGCGGGCTCGGAGGGGTCGATGCTGCGCCGGCCTTCGCTCAGCCGCAGGATCGCCGCCTCGGCGGCGTCTTCGCCGGGAAATTCCGCGCCGTTAGATTCCGCGCCGTTCATGGCGATGGCTCCTGCTCGTCCAGCACCCAGTGCGAATCCGTCCCGAACTGCCGGTTGACCATCACCAGGAAGATGGCCAGCGTCGCGATCATCAGCACCCAGGCGTTCACATACCAGCCGAGATAGCCGATGGCGAAGAAGAAGGCGCGCTGGCCGCGGTTGAAATGGCGGCCGGACAGCGTCGCCATGCGGGCGGTCCGCGCCGCATGAGCCTGCGCCGCCGGCGTATCGCACTCCGCGGACGGCGGCGCCGAGCCGAGCAGGATGATGGTGTAATTGAACAGCCGGTAGGCCCAGGAGAATTTGAAGAAGGCATAGGCGAACATCACGGCGAGGCCGAAGGTCTTCAGCTCCCAGCTCGCCTTGTTCGGCGCCGCCGACAGCGGCAGATCGTCGAAAATCGCCATCACCGTCTCGGTCGACTGCAGAATGGCGAGCGATGCGCCGATGCCGAGCAGCGAGGTGGACGCGAAGAAGGCGGTGCCGTTCGACAAAGCGGCGATGATCTGCGAATCGACGATGCGGTTGTCGCGCCGGATCATCCGCTGCATCCAGATCAGCCGATATTCGTCCATGCGCCGGTTCAGCGTGCGCTTGTGCGACCAGCCGCCCTCCATCAGATAATGATAGGCGATCCAGCTGCTGACGAAGGCGAGCAGCCCCACATAATCCAGTGTCGAAAAACCGAGCATGGCCGCCTCATCGCCCCACGCCGGGGCTCCGGGTCATGGCGGGCGCATCCTGCCGCCGCCCCCGCGCCGGTTCAACGCGGAGCCGAGTGTGCGATGCAATCGTTAGCGAGTGTGACATTTTTGCGATTGCGAAACAGATCACCGATCCTTAACTTATATTACAGGTCCGGTACCTGTCGGTGAGATGGCTCGCCGAGCTGCCGGAGACCTGCTCAGGTGAGCTGGGGTTCACCATGAATGCCGTATCCGACAAATCGTGCTGGGGCGTTGCCCGTTGGGCCGTCGCAGCTTTTCTCACCGCCGTCGCTCTGGTCTATCTGTTCGGCGGCTTTGAAACCGTCACGTTGGCGTCCAGCTGACAGCGCGTTCCAACGGTTCCCGCAGCCAGGTCTGAATCAGTCCATTCATCATTTTTGGTGATGTGGTCGGTTTGATTTGTTCGTTTGCGTGAACGGTTCGCCCGATAGATGCTCCTTCGTAAGATGCCCGGCTCGGGCATTTGAGGAGGACGGGCGATGGCGCTGACGCTGATCATCGGCAACAAGAATTATTCGTCCTGGTCGCTGCGGCCATGGATCGCTCTGACCGCGGCCGGCATCCCGTTCGACGAGGTGCAGATCTGGCTCGACACGCCGGACTTCAAGGCGCGTGTCGCTGCCTATACCTCCGCGGGCAAGGTGCCGGTGCTGATCGACGGCGACGCCGCGGTGTGGGAATCCATCGCCATCATCGAGCATCTGGCGGAGCGCTTTCCCGATCGCGGCCTCTGGCCGGCGGAGCCTGCGGCGCGGGCGTTCGCCCGCTCCATCGCCACGCAGATGCATGGCGGCTTCAGCGCGCTGCGCAGCGAAGTGCCGATGAATCTGTGGCGCCCGGTGGAGCCGCGGCCGCTGTCGGCGGCGGCGCGCGCCGACCTCGACCAGATCGCCGCACTCTGGCGCAGCGCACGCGAGCGCTTCGGTGCCGGCGGTGCGTTTCTGTTCGGGGCGTTCGGCGGGGCGGACGCCATGTATGCGCCGGTGGCGACGCGCATCCGTACCTATGATCTCCCGGTCGATCCGGTCAGCGCGGCCTATGTCGAGGCCTTGCACGCGCACCCGGCGTTCATCGCCTGGAAGGACGCCGCGCTCAAGGAGACCGAACTGCTGGAACATGACGAGGTCGATTGGCCGGTGGTCAAGCGGGTGTGACCGCTGGCGCCGGCCCGGCCGGTCGTGCTAGCGCAAGGCCATGCCGCTTCATCTGCTCAAGCTCTGCGTCGGTGCGGAATCGGTCCGCGATCTCGAAGACTGGATCGCCGAAACCCGCACTGAAGCCGCCAGGCGCGGCGTTGCCGCCGAACAGACCCACACCACCCGCATGGTGCCGACGCGAGCTGCGGAACTGCTCGACGGCGGCTCGCTCTATTGGGTGGTGAAGGGCGAAGTTGCCTGCCGGCAGCGGCTCGACGACATCCGCCCCTTCGTCGGCAGCGACGGCATACGCCGCTGCACGCTGGTGTTCGAGCCGGTGGTGCACCGCGTGGTGCCGCGACCCTGCCGCCCGTTCCAGGGCTGGCGCTACCTCTCGGCCGACGCGGTGCCGGCCGATCTGGGCGGCGGACCCGGCGACGCGGCGCTGCCGGAGGCGCTGCGCCGCGAACTGCGCAGCCTTGGGCTTTTGTGAACCACGGAACCCTTCTGCCGGTGTCGCGCGTTAATGCCCTGAACAGACAGGGAGCGACCCATGGTCCAGGATCTCAATGAAGGTACGGCGCGGGAAGACGGCGAGGTTGCCGTCACGGCTCGCCCGGCGGAACGGCAGGCGGTGGAAGTAAAGCCGATGCGCTATGTGCTCGGCATCAGCCTGGCGCTGGTCGTGGTCGGCATGGCCGTGAGCTATATGAGCTTCTGAGTTAGCTAGACCGCCAGATTGTCGATCAAACGGGTTGCGCCGATGCGTGCGGCCACCAGCAGGCGCATCGGACGCTCGCTCGCATCACTGAGCGGCGCCAACGTCTGCGCGTGCCGCGCTTGCAGATAGTCCAGCCGGAAGCCGGCGCCGGTCACCCGTGTCCGCGCCCGGTCCAAGGTGGCGTCGAGTGCGCCACCGTCGCGGAGGGCGGCGGCAGCCTCGTTCAGTGCGGCATACAAGGCCGGTGCCGCCGCACGGTCGGTCGCGGTGAGGTAGATGTTGCGCGACGACAGCGCGAGGCCGTCCGCCTCCCGAACGGTCGGCACCCCGACGATGCGCACCGGCAGGTCGAGATCGCGCGCCATGCAGGTCACAACCTGGAGCTGCTGGAAGTCCTTCTCGCCGAAAAAGGCGAAGTCCGGCGTCGTCCGTGTCAGCAGCTTCGCCACCACGGTGGCCACGCCAGCGAAATGGGTGGGGCGGAAATCGCTCTCCAGCCCCAGCGCCGGGCCGGCGAGCGAGACGGTGGTGGCAAAGCCCTCCGGGTAGATGTCCGGCGGTGACGGCAGATAGACGAGGTCCGCCTGCGCCGCCTCAAGCTTGGCGAGATCGGCAGAGAGCGGGCGCGGATAGCGGGACAGGTCCTCATTGGGGGCGAACTGCGCCGGATTGACGAAGATGGAGACCACGACGCGCTGCGCCCGCCTGCGCGCCGCGCGCACCAGCGCGATGTGCCCGGCATGCAGCGCGCCCATGGTCGGAACCAGCGCCACGCGCTCGCCCGCTGCGCGCCAGCCGGCCACCGCAGCGCGCAGTGCCTTCACGGTGCGTGCCTTTGCAATGCTCTCGCTCATCGCCGTCCCCGCAACCTGCCCGCCGCTTCTTGGTCCGCACCGGCGGGCGCGGAACCTAGCAAAGGCAGGCGGGTGGTCAACCGTCGCGCGCTTGTGCGAACGCCAGAGGCTCCCGCTTAGGCAAAGACCTCCCACCTATGCAAAGGCCGGTCTAGCATCGCCGGCAGCGTTGAAACGATTCCAGCGGCGACCGAGCCATGCCTGTCGATCCACCGAACCCACGGCCGCCTGCCGCTCGCGCCAGCCGCGAGGTCGAAGCCTTTCTCAGCCGCGTTCAAGCGATGGCGCCGGCTGGCGGGGCCAAGCGCGGCCGGCTGGTGTTCGCGCTGGATGCCACCATGAGCCGCCAGCCGAGCTGGGACCTCGCCTGCACGCTGCAGGCCGAGATGTTCGAGGAGGCGGCGAGCATCGGCGGGCTGGACGTGCAACTGGTCTATTATCGCGGCCTCAGCGAATGCCGCTCTTCGCCCTGGGCCGGCGATGCGCGCCGGCTCGGCGCCCTGATGGCGCACATCGATTGCCGCGGCGGGCGCACCCAGATCGGCCGCGTGCTGGCCCATGCGGCCGGCGAGGCGGGCCGCGGGCGCGTCGATGCGCTGGTGTTCGTCGGCGACGCCATCGAGGAGCCGATCGACGCCCTGTGCACGGCCGCCGGCGAGCTGGCCTTGCGCGGCGTGCCGGTGTTCCTGTTCCAGGAGGGCAGGGATGTCGCCACCGAGCGCGGCTTTCGCGAACTGGCCCGCCTCACCCGCGGCGCCTGGTGCCGCTTCGATGCCGGCGCAGCCGCGGAATTGCGCGCGCTGCTGCGGGCGGTGGCGGCCTATGCCGCGGGGGGCGCCAAGGCGCTGGAGCGGCTGTCGGCGTCGGGCGAGGGGTCGGGCGCGCGGCGCCTGATCGCCGCCATGCGGGGTTCGGAATGATCAATCTTCTGGTCGGCGCCGCCATTGTGGCGCTGCTCTATTACGGCCTGAAATTCTTTGCCAAGGCCGATGCGCGCCGGCTGGCCAAGCTGGCGCGCACTGCCGGCGGCGCCGCGGCGCTTCTGGTCGCGGCGTTTCTCGGCCTGCGCGGGCAGTTCTTCACGGCGCTGCCGCTCGGCCTGTTCGGCCTGTCGCTGCTGGGCTGGAACCTCGCCAGCCTGTACCCCGGCAAGATCGGGCAGCGCAGCGCAGGCGGCGCATCCAAGGTGCGCACCGCCCATCTCGACATGCAGCTCGACCATGACAGCGGCCGGCTCGGCGGCACCGTGGTCGGCGGGCGCTATGACGGCGTGGCGCTGGACGCGCTGGACCTTGCGACGCTGGCCGGCCTCAACGCCGGCATGGATGTGGAGAGCCGCCGGCTACTCGAAGCTTATCTTGACCGCCGGTTTCCCGGCTGGCGTGAACACGGTGAGAGCGATGCGGGCGGGGGGCAGGCTCGCCCGCCGCAAAGCGGCGCGATGACGGAACAGGAGGCTTACGATGTGCTGGGGCTTCAGCCGGGCGCGAGCGCGGACGAGATCGGCCAGGCGCACCGGCGGCTGATGAAACGTCTCCACCCCGACCAGGGCGGCACGACCCATCTCGCCGCGCGGGTGAACAACGCCAAGGATGTCCTGATGCGCCGACATAGTTGATCAATCCCCTCAGTTACGCACGACCATGCAGGCGAAATCGCTGCGCTTCAGCGCGGCGCAGGCTTGTTGGGCACTGGCCTGGGCGGTGAAGCCGGCAAAGCGTGCCCGAACGACTTCCGAAGCGCCTTTCGAGGCGCGCTCCGTATAGGGATCGGCCTTGCCCAGCGCCGCCCCGGCCTTGGCGCGAGCCTTGGCGATATGGGTCTGTGCTTCGGCCTCGTTGCCGAAGGCGCCGATCTGGATCGCCCAGCCGGAGCGGGCCCCAGCCGGGGCGGGAGCCGCCGCGGCGGCGATCTGGCGCGGCAGTTCCACCGGGCCGGCGCTGGCCAGCTTCACCGGCTGTGCGGTGGCGCCGGCATTGGAGAAGGTGAGGGTGCCGAGCTGGCCGGGCGCGCCGGAGGGGCTCGCCACTGGACCAACCGGCCGGGCCACCGCGACGGTCTTCACCGCGGTCGGCACGATGGGGTCGGTGGAGCCGGGCGCCGGCGGCAGCGCCGCACGCACCGCGACGCCGCGGTCGGGCGCCGGTGCCGGCACCGGCGACGTGGCGACGGTAACCGGGGCGGCGGGAAGAAGGTTCATGCCGGCACTCGCCACCACGGCGCGCGGCTTCACCACCGGCATGGCGGCAACCGCCGCCGGGGCGACGGGAGCAGGGGTGGCCACCACCGGCGGGATCAGCGCCACGGGTGCCGGTGCGGCGGGCTGCGGCTGCGCGGCCGGAGCCGAAGCGCCGGGCAGCAGGTTGGCGAGCTTGCGCAGCGGGGAGACATCTTCCGCGGCCTCGCCGGCTTCGGCCACCGGTCCGATGGTCGGCGAGCCGGCATAGGCGCGCGGCAGTTCGTCGGTGATCAACCGGGCCATGCGCGCATCGCGCGCCCCGCCGCTGGTGCCGCCCAGCACGACGGCGACGATGTGCCGGCCGTCGCGGTTCACATTGGTCACGAGGTTGAAGCCGGACGCCGCGGTGTAGCCGGTCTTGATACCGTCCAGCCCTTCGACGCGCCCGAGCAGCTTGTTGTGGTTCGCGATGGCGACACCCTTGTAGTAGAAGGTGCGGGTCGCGAAATACGGATAATAGCGCGGGAAACGCTCCTGGATGGCGCGGCCGAGCGTGGCGAGATCGCGGGCGGTGGTCACCTGCTCCGGGTCCGGCAGGCCGTTGGGATTCTTGAACACGGTCCGCGACATGCCGAGCGCGCGGGCCTTGCGGGTCATCATCGTGGCGAAGGTATCGGCGTCGCCGGCGATGGCCTCGGCGATCACCACCGAGACGTCGTTGGCCGAGCGAGTGACCAGGGCCTTGATGGCGTCCTCGACCGAGACCGACGAGCCCGGCTTCACGCCGAGCTTGGAGGGCTGCTGGCGCGCCGCATAGGCCGACACCGGCAGCTCCGAATCGAGCTTCAGCCGGCGGCTCTCAAGCTGTTCGAACAGCAGATAGAGCGTCATGATCTTGGTGACGGAGGCCGGGTGCCGCAGCGCGTCGGCATTCTCTTCGTGCAGCACGCGGCCGGTCTTGGCGTCGATCACGATGTCGGCATAACCGCGCTTCCACGGGCCACTGTCCACCGCGCGCGCCACGTTCGGCCTGACCGGGGCGCTCTTCCGCTTCGACTTGGCTTCGGCCACTCCGACGCCGGCCACCGCCAGCGCAAGAACCACTGATCCGGCACACATGAAGCGTGCGCCGACCCCTACCGGAATCCGCATGAAACCGTCCCGTTACTCGCTCAGCCGGCGAAAACGCCACCGGCCGACACCACCCTCTGACGCTGGCGGCGAGCGCTCCATTGGCGCCCCACCGACACAGGCCCACCCCGAGCCTACCGTACCGCGACACCGTTGCTTCGACGCCACAGTCAGCAGGTTAGGGAGAGCGCAGTTACAATTTGGTAAATTTGGGCAATTGCGCGACCAAACGGTGAAAGCCGGCCGGGCGGTTGCCGCCTCATTTTGCGATGCAGCAAAAATTCTTGACGACCATGGTGCGTTGCACTAACTTACAGGCAGCCGAGGGACACAAATCGCTCGTCGGACAATGTGCCGCCGCAAGGGGAGCACTGGAAGCGAACAGGGAGCTGCCTGCCATGTTGCAGAACGTCGAAGAGATCCAGAAGCTGAGCAAGGACAACGTCGAACTCGCTCTCAAGAGCTTTGGCGTCGTGTCGAAGGGCGTGCAGGCGATCGCCGTCGAAGTGGCCGACTACTCCAAGAAGTCTTTCGAGGATAGCTCCGCCGCGGTGGAGAAGCTGATCGGGGCCAAGACCCTGGACAAGGCCATTGAGGTTCAGTCGGCCTATTTCAAGTCCGCCTATGAGGGCTTCGTCGCCCAGGCGACCAAGATGGGCGAGCTTTATGCCGATCTCGCCAAGGAGACCTACAAGCCTTACGAAGGCCTGCTGGCCAAGGTTTCCGCGAAGTAGGCTTCGCGCCGCGTCGCACGATCCGGCCGCTTCGTGCGGCCGGCCATTTTCAGGGCCTCGCTTCGTGCGGGGCCTTTTTTGTTTTCGCACTGTCATCAGGGCGCGGCAAAAAGCGCATATGGAAGCCGAAAGCGCCGCCGAATGCGCATTGTTCGGCGCTTTGCCGGCGATGCATTCGATCACGAACCGCTGCGATCTTGCTGCAAATGCGTTCGCCGCTCTGGCGCATGGCGGTGGGCGACCATATTATCTCTGCATGGCCCTGATCGTCGGCCATGCGAGGTAACCCACGTCGATGTCCCCTGCCGACCCGCCCCGCCGCCCTCGACCGAAGCTCGCCGACGATGAACGGCGGCGGCGTGGCGGCGACGCGCCCGGCACCGCGGTCATCACCCGTACCAAGCCTCAGGCCAAACGGCCGAATCTCTACCGCGTGCTGCTGCTCAACGACGACTACACGCCAATGGAGTTCGTCGTGCACGTGCTGGAGCATTTCTTCAGCAAGAACCGGGAGGAGGCGACCAGCATCATGCTCCATGTCCATCAGCATGGCGTGGGGGAGTGCGGCGTCTTCACATATGAGGTGGCCGAAACCAAGGTCACGCAGGTGATGGACTTCGCGCGAAAGCACCAGCATCCTTTGCAGTGCGTCATGGAGAAGAAGTGACGCTCGCAGCGGCTTAACGAA
>JBGGNI010000096.1:0-45358 GCA_041287585.1 Xanthobacteraceae bacterium | reverse complement strand
GCGTAGATCGTTCGGAAGGAGAGGGGAGGGGCTATTCAGCCGCGACGGCGTAGGAACCGACGGGCTCCTCAAAGCCTTCATCGGCAGCGACATCCTCAGCCACGGCTGCGGTGTCTTTGTCATCATGATCGTCAGACGCTTCAGACGTCTCGTCGAGCTCGTCTGGGTCGGCCGAGGAAGAGCGTTCGGCCCAAGCTACGACATTGTCAGTCGAGGGCGCGAAGAGGGCCACTTGATGCACGAAGCGCCCGTCCGAGAAATGCTTGACGAGTTCAGCGCGTGTGTCCTTCACCCGCGGTCGGGGCAACACGGGCGTATCCCTGCAGGCCGCCTCGAGCGCCGTTCGGGATAGGCACGACAGAAACTCCTCCGTGCCCATATTGGGCAGGAAGCCATCAGCACCGATGACGTCGCCGGCGACGAGGGCGAGGATGCCCGACTTCGTCGCATTCTCCCGGCACGAGAGAACATCGATCAGCACGCTGCGAACCGCGATGCGCAGCATATCGCTGTCGAAGGCGAGCCGGCCCTCCTGATCGAACAGCCCCGCGGCATGACGCCCGAAGCGACGCCCCCAGCGGAACTCGCCGCTGGCGCCGGAATCCACGCGCACGTTCTGCCCGGCGAAGGCGAGCACCAGCAGCGCCATTAGCGTGTCATCCTCGATCGGCGCGCGGGACAGCGCCTCGTGCAGCGCATCGGTACGCAGGTCACCGATCATCTCGATCCCCTTGCGCGTCGCGTCCGGGCGCGGCTTCGCCAGCGCGCCGACGTCGTCAGAGCCAGAGGTCTCCGTGCCCTTCGCCTTCTTCTCCACCGGCATGCGATAGTTCACGCTCTGCACCTTGCCCTCGCGGTCGAGATACATCGCGGTGCAATCGCCCTTGCCCGGCTTGCCATGGATCCGCTCGGCCTTCTTCGGCAGCTCGGGCTGGCCCCAGCTATTGGCCTCGGTGATGATGCCCTTCTTCGGCAGGTGCTGGCTCATCCATTCCTGCTGGGCGCCGAGGAAGGCTTCCACCTGCGTGGTGTAGCGCGAGTCCTCGTCGGCCGGGGCGAACAGGTCCTCGGTCCATTCGATGCCGTAGGCCCGGGCGAGGTCCTCGCCGAACGAGGCATCGCGCGCATACATGCGCTTCTTCGCGAGCCCGTTGGCGATGCTCCACCAGGACGCCTGCGGGTCCCCTTTCTTCGGCTTGTGCGCCTTCCAGACCTCGCGCTGCTCCTCGAGGGAGGCCGCCGCGATGGTGCGCAGCTGCTGCTCGTTCGGCATGTCGCCCTTCGCCATCTGGTCCAGCATCGCCGGCAGCACATTGGCGAGCAGCCGGAGCTTCCTGATCTGGCGCACCGGCAGCGCCAGCGCGACGGCGATCGCGTCCTCGGTCCAGCCGAGCGCGACCAGCCGCTCGATCGCCCGCCACTGGTCGACCGGGTTCAGCGGCTCACGGGCGATGTTCTCGACCATGGAACGCATGGCGCCATTATCGTTGGCGGCGTCGACCACCAGCACCTCGATCTCCTCGAAGCCCGCCTTGATCGCCTGCTTCACCCGGCGATGGCCGGAATCGATGATGTAACCATTACCGCCACCGCTCTCCGGCGCGACCACCGGCGGCTGCACGATGCCGACCGCCTTGATGGTGGCCAGCAGCAGGGCGTCGGCCTGCGGCGTGGACTTCGTCAGGCGGGTGCGGTCGGGATTCTCTTTCAGCGCGCGCGGGTCCACCTTCATAATCTGCATGGGAATGCTCCTTGCCGGGCTACGGACACGAGGCATCACCCCGGTCCTGTTCCGTCTTCTTCCCGAAGACATCCCCCGGCCCGCGGAGCGGACGGGCCGGTGCAACTGCGCCCGAGCATCCCTGTCCGGCAGGCCAAGCGGGGCGAACAGCCCTGCGCAGGACGACGGGCCGGGATCGCGTAGGACGCGGTTGAGCGACAGCGCCGCCGGCACGGCCGATCCGCGAGCAATCACATCCCTATTTTTCCTTCATCCCTCCTCATTCTTTCCGGGCTCCAGCGGTACTGAAATCGTCAGCGTTGAGGAGGTTTCTTACGACGTCGTGCTTCCGGCGCGCCCCTTGGGAAATCCGGGAGCATCGGAAGCACCGGGGAGGACGGGCAGCACCGGAACACGCGAGCACCGATGACATCCGGCATAGCCTTGTTCTGGCTCGTAAAATTCCAGGATGCTGCACCAAATGGCGCATCATGGCACTTTGGGCCGCTCCAATTCCTGTGCAATGGAGCTCATGAATAGCCGATTCACTGATGCGAGTACGTCGTTCTGACGGGCGTATTCACTCGTTGCCGTTTGCGGCCGTTGAGCGCATCTATCGGTGCAAGACGGCCGAAAGGAGCAACAAATGGCGAACGGGCGACAGGCTTCCGCGAGACGGCTGAAGATGGCGGAGCGCGCCCAGCAACAGATGGCGCTACACTTCCCCGGCACACCGTCCGAGTTTATCTGGCACCGCAAGACGAACGATGGCTTCACGACCGTGCCCCGCACGATGCCGATCGTCATGCAGGCAATTGACGCCCTCTCGAAAGGCAGCCCGGCCGGTCACACGCTGTTCGCTCTCTGGGCGCGGTCCCCCGACACGCCGTTCCTCACAATCGAAAACCCGATGACCTTCGCAGCGGAGGCGGGGTTCTCGGGAGAGCGCGCCGTCGACACCTGGCGCAAACGAATGAAGCTCCTGCGGGAGCACTGGTTCATCATGACCAAGCCCGGACCATCCGGGGAATTCCATTATGTCCTGCTCATCAGCCCGAACGCGGCAGTCGAGTGGCTCCGTGCTCAAGGGAAGGTCCAGGATGGAATCTACGCCCGGTTCATCGACCGGTTGATGGAAGTCGGCGCATTCGGTGAAATCGAGGCCTTGCGCGAATATATTGCGAAGCTCCCGGTAGCTGAAAAAATGAATTCGGCAGAAGCCGAGACCGCCACAGTGCCTCCACCGCCGCCTCAGGAGGCATCAGGCGATCCGGGAGCACAAACATGAACCGCGGAAAAGAAAAAAGCCCGCCAGAGGCGGGCTTTTCCCTTGTATCGTATGACGATGAGGGTGGTGTTACCCCGCGACCTCACGCGCCTTTCAATATGTTTTATACGCCATTCGACACGTCGCTGTCAACGCACGTACGGGCGAGCCTAGTTTAGGAACAACGACGATGCCGTTCACGCCCGAGGAAATCCATAGCCTGCCAGCGGTGCTGTCCGCGCCACGCTTCGCCACCTACCTGATCGAAATGGCCAGTGACAAGGAGGCGGCGCTGGAACTCTACCGCTGGAATCTCGAACTCTCGGCAGCGTTCTTCGTCCCGTTGCAGATATGTGAGGTCAGTGTCCGTAATTCAATCGTGTCCGCCATTGAGGGCACCTATGGTCCCAATTGGCCTTGGGAAAGAGGCTTTATCATCAGCCTCAGAGATCCGCCACGGGCCTATAGCCCCAGGCGCGATCTGATGGATCTGGCAAACAGACTCCCGACGGCGGGCAAGATCGTTGCCGAGCTGAAGTTCGTGTTCTGGGAGCGGATGTTCACCAGGAGCCATGACGCGGCCGTGTGGAACCATCATTTCAGGACGGTCTTTCCGAATGCCGACGCAGCGAGAACCGTCCAGCAGCTGCGAAGCGATGGCTTCGACAGGCTGCAGAAGATCCGGGACCTGCGTAACCGCATCGCGCATCACGAGCCGATTTTCCGGCGCAACGTCCAGGAAGAATATGAGCGTATCCGTTCCATCGTTGCCTGGACCGACCAGACGGCCGCCGATTGGCTCGACAAGGTCGAAACCGTAACCGGCCTGATCGGGCAAAAGCCCTAGCCGCGGTTTCTATCCCAACACGGAATCAGGCTGCTTGGAGCGCATCACTCGGGTGTCCCACGGCATCCGCCGAAAGCGCAGCCTCCACCTCGGCGAGCTGCCGGCGCTTCTGGGCGAGTTCGTCGGCGAAGGCGAACACGCCGCCCTCGCGTGAGCGGTAGGACGCCAGCCTCCGCTCGGCATCGGCGAGCCCATGGCGACAGCCCTCCCGCTCGTCATGGAATCCCTCGAGCGCGTGTTCGAGCCGTGAGATCGCGCCAAGCGGCGTGACGGTGAGCGGCAGCTCGATCTCATGATCGAAGCCGGTACGCCGGAGCACGGTGTCGTAACGGTAACCCTCCCCGCGATCGAAGCGTTCGCCATCATGGAGGAGATCGAAGCCGCCGATGGACGCAAGGACGATCTCGCCCACCTGCTGGTTGTGGACCAGGGTCAGGATCTCTTTCATCAGCGCCCGGCCGGCGGCCTTTCGTTCGGAGAAGAGTGTGCCGTTCACCGTCATCGCGAAAGCCTCGCCTGCGGTCGGGACGAAGCGGGCAATGTCCTGCCCGATCTCACTGACGCGCCGGGTCGCATGCGCGATGTCGCGCTCGGCATCGCGGATCTGGCGGCGGATGGCCGCGACGAACAAGCTGACGAGTTCATCGAAGATCGACTTGGGATCGAGGTTCTCCTCCGGCTGATCGATGATCAGTGGGCTGTGATCGCTCTCGTCAAGCGCCAGGTAGAGGAGAAGCAGGACGATCCCTCGCGAGCCAGGCGAGAGCTTTGTGATGTCGGTTCCCTCATAGTCGATGCTGTAGGAGATCTGGATATGATCGGTGCTGAAGAGCCATTTGGCGAAGCGCATCAGCCAGTTCCGATGTCCGGCCTGGTCGTTCGCCGGCACGTTAGCCACGGCGAGCAGCTCATCCTGCCAGGCGTCCGTGAAATGCTGGATGGCCTCGTCGATCGCCTCGATGTCACCGCTCTCCCATGCCTTGCGAAGATTGGGCTGGCCCATTGTTCGAGGGACCCCTTTCCCTTGAAGTCGCCTGCGCGCCGCAGGTCAAAGAGCTTTTCCCCCAGCGAGGCCCACTGTTTGATGTCGGCATGCCGGCTGGCTGAGAAGGAGAGCTTGCGCAGGGTACCGGCAAGACCCACATCGCCACGGCTCTCGGGCGTCCACGCCGTCGAGCATCATCACAGGCGGGTCCGCTTCTTCTCCACCATCGAGCTCGTCAACGCCCTCGAACAGGAAAAGGCGCAGGGAAAGGCCGGACAGATCGCCGGCCGCCTCGTCTATGCTGACCTCGTCATCCTCGATGAGCTCGGGTACCTGCCGTTCAGCACATCGGGCGGCGCCTTGCTCTTCCATCTGCTGAGCAAGCTCTATGAGCGCACCAGCGTGGTCATCACCACCAATCTCAGCTTCTCCGAATGGGCCACGGTCTTCGGCGATGCCAAGATGACCACGGCTCTGCTCGACCGGCTCACCCATCACGGCCATATCCTGGAGACCGGCAACGACAGCTTCCGCTTCAAGAGCAGCTCGGCAAAGCCACCCAAACCCACCAGGGAGAAACCGCGAAACTTGACCGCCACCTGACCCCAACACCACCATCAGCCCGGGTCACTTCTCAGTGGAAATCCAGGGTCACTTCTCGACGGAAATCAACAGCCGGGGGCATCTCAGCGAAGGGAGCGCCGTCATGCAGGCACCGGGCTTGCGGTGGACCACGGCCAGATAATGCCGCCAGTCACGTACGGTCCGGCTCTGGCGATCATGGGAGCGCGCGAACGCCCTTTGATGCTCGCAGATCACCTGTCCCTCACCGACGACGATCCGGTCGGGATAGACTAGCAGGCTGACCCGCGCGGAAAGCTCGATCTGCTGGAGGCGCGCCTCGTCGCCCAAGCATAGGATTCACCACCAAACATGCGTCAGAGCCCAAAAGCGCCCGCGTCGGGTGCACGCCGGATCAAAGCTACGGCCCAGATATATGACGGATTACCCGCCACCTGTCTTGAACAAATCCTTCCTGACAATGGCATGAACTGCCCAATTTCCATCGACGACCTGAGATATTCCAAAATCTATCGCAACCGAAATCAACGAGATGGCTTCGTCCTCGGTCAATCCTCTCGTCGCCATCAAGAAACGCCGCACCTTGCGAAAGGCATCCTTCATCGCAAGGTCAAGCGACGATCGGTCGTATATCTTGCTTTGGGCTTTCTCACCAAACTCGGCTAGGTAATTCGGGTGGCTAAATCCCATCAATACCCATTCATCGGGCGTCTCGATAAGCGGATAATTCAGGTCGGCAAAGGGTCGACCAACAAATTCACCCTTCTTGTGGACGATCAGTTGAAAAATTCCGGTAAGCGAACATTCAATAGCCGTACCGCAGAGTTCCGAGTCGCCCTGGGAGGCATGCGGATCGCCTATGGACAGGAGGCCCCCGGGGACCGCCACCGGCAGAAAGACTTTCGCCCCCTTGCCGACACGCCAGTTGTCGAGATTGCCACCGAAATAGGCCGGGGGAATGGAATCCACGAGACCATCCTCGCGCGGCGCCACGCCGATGACCCCGAAATGCGGACGTACCGGGATCTCGACGCCGTCCAAGACGCCATATTTCTTCTCGATGGTCGCGGGATCGACGGGCACGCCGGGATAGTCGATCGTCTCGTGCACGACGCCGTAGGGGTCGCGCTGCGGCTGCCAGCGGTAGCTATAGACCGCATGGGCGCAGGATTTCGAGCGCCCGAGGTCGAATTCATAGATGGTGACGACCTCACGCGGCTTCGGCTCGGTCAGCAATTCCTTGTAGTGCAGGCCCCACCACGCTGCAGCGTTGCTGCCGAAGCAGCGACCCAGATAGGCCGGGTTGCGGCTGGGGCGCGGGAGCACGTCGAGGATGCGAACCTCCAGCACGTCGCCGGGCTGGGCCTCCCGGATCGCGATCGGCCCGGTCATGATGTGCACGCCGAAGCCCTCGCCCGCCCCGCGCCCATAGACGGAGGCGTCCATCGGTCCCGCCCCGCGCCGGTCGACCGCTTTCTCGGTTGGCGTCCAATGGAACACGCTCTCGGCGCCGGGATCGTAGCGGACCATACGCTCGCTATCGTCATTGGCGTGCTGGGTCAGCACCTCTACGGTGACGACGTCGCCTGAATCCACCACCAGCGTCGGCGTCAGATTCCGGCTGAAATAACCCCAATGCACGGTTTTGCTATTCGCCGCGAGATAAGGCGTGTTCGGCTGTTCAAGGGCGGCCTCCGGTGCCTGCGTATCGGGGGCTCGCTCGTCCGGCGTGACCGGCACGGCGCTATCGCTCCTCAGGCCTGCGTCGAGCGCCTGCTTCGGCCAGCCGCGCTGGATGTCCTTGCGCGAGACGCGGCTGCTCGCATCTGACTGGTCCTGGCGATAGTTCTTGGGAGAGGCGCCGAAGCGGTCGCGGAAAACCTTGCTGAAATGGGCGGCGTCATTGAACCCCCAGCGGAAGCAAATCTCCGAGATCGTGAGATGCTCGTTGGCGGGATCGGCGAGATCGGTGCGGCACCGCTCCAGGCGCTGGTTCCGCAGATAGCTGGTGAAGCTCTCGCCGGCTCCTGTGAGCAGCTTCTGCACATAGCGGGTGGACAGGCCGAGATCGCGCGCAATGTCCATATGCGACAGTTCGGGGTCGGATAGCCGGCTGTCAATGGCCCGTAGGGTCCGCTGCAGGATGGCCGCCTGCGACGTCGTGCTGTCCGGCATCCGCGGCTCGCCATCATCCGCCTTCAGGACGTTGGTCGAGAGGAATTCGAGCAGCGTCGCATCCAGGGGGCGCAGTTCGCTCGTCCGCAGATCCTCGATGGTCTCCGCGGCAGCCATCAGCAGGCCTGAGAGCAGGCGGCCTGCGCCCGTCCCGCCGGACACGCAGGTGATGCGATCGGAATTTGCCAGCCATGCCCGCGACTGGGTCGCCTCGCGCGACATCGCCACGAAGAGCAGCCGGAACGGGGTAGTGTACTCGATGGTGAGCGAGCGCCCATCGGGGACGATGACGAGATCGCCGCCGCGCGGTTCGCGTCGCGTGGCACCGTCGAAGATGATCCCCTGCCCGTCGAGGTGCTGCAGTATGCGGATCGACCCGCCGATCCGGCGCGATTCCACATGAAGGCGCTGAGGGCTGGTTGAAATCCGCGCGAGCATCGTCCCGCCCGGCGTCGCGATCGTGCGGATGGAGCCGTAGAAATCGGCTTCGCCACTACCAGTGGCTGCAAGGAGCCCGACCTGCCCGAGCGCCTCGTTCCAGCGACCGCCGCGCTGGCGCTGGGGATAATCCTCGGACGAGAACGCCAAAGGCCTGATGTTCGGGCTCCCCTGCATGTCTCTCGCTCCCACAGTTCGGCTCCCGTCCACAGCTGGAGGCGACGGTCGGTCCTTACGGGCCAGCACCGAGACGCAACGCGCAGACCAGCGGCTAGCTTATTCCCCGTGCCAGACGACGCAAACGCAGGACCAGCACAGCGAGGCCACCTGGCCAGCGGATGGATTGCCACGGCAGGACCCACCGCAAAGAAGAGAAAAGCAGGCGCGAATTCTGCGCCTGCCAGTAGCCTTTTGGGCTAGGAAACAAACGATCACAGCCGCTTGAGATCCCTCCTCACGGCGATGTGGGCGCCCTTCACGCCGTCGACCACCTGCGTCACGCGCAAATCACCGGCGACGCTGCACAGCGAATAGGCCTCCTCGCGCGACAGATTCCATTCGCGGCCGAGCAGGCCGATCATCTCCAGCACGGCTTCCCGGACCGCCTCGTCGAGGTCCTCGCTAAAGCCGTGGCAGATCCACAGGTCAGGCGTCTCCAGAATAGGGTTCTTGCCGCGGCCGCCTTTGTGCAGCACGAGTTGGACGGTCGCGTTGACATGCGCCTCGATCGCCGTGCCGTTCACCTCGCCGTCGCCTTCCGCGAAATGTGTGTCGCCGGCCCAGAACAGTGCTCCCGCCTTGTGCACCGGATAGAACATGCTGGTGCCGGCGACGAACTCGCGATTATCGACATTGCCGCCGTGAACGCCGGGCGGCACCGTGCTGACCGGGCCATCGGCGGGCGGGCAGACCCCGGCGGTTCCAAAATGCAGGCGCAAAGGGACCACGACGCCTTCAAGCGCCGGCTTGCGTTGGGAGGGCGGCACCGAGGTGTAGCGACCTGGCACGCCAGATCCAGGCGGGCTGTCATAGGGGAACTGGAATAGCGCCCGCGCCGTGCCCGCCTTCACGTCTGCCTCGTAGACGACGACGTGCTCCCTGCTGCCGAACTCCTTGTCCAGCAGGCCCCAGCGCCCCTGAAAATTGACGCCGTAATTGAGGCGCGGGTGCATGCTGAGGACACGACATTCGAGCGTGTCACCCGGCTCGGCGCCTTCGACATAGATGGGCCCCGTCAGGATATGCACGCCCGGCGCGCGCTTTTCCTCGGCAATGCCATCATAGATCGCACGGATGGCGTCGTCCATGAGCAGGTCCGGCGCGTCGCCGGCGTGATGGCAGAGGCACTCGATGCGCACGATGTCGCCCGATGACACGGTGCAGACCGGCGCGACGCCACCGTCGAAAGCTCCCCACTGGACCGTCTCCAGCGTGGCCCGCACCTCGTGGTACCGGACCGTCGGCGCGGTCGCGAGGCGATTCTGTACATTCATTGTTCTGACCTCCCTGAGGGGTACTGTGAGCTGGCCGCACGTGGCGGCAGCATCGGCCGCGCCGAGAAGCGCCGGGAGATGGGAAAGATGCCGCCCGACATGGTCGGCGCGGGACGTCGCGCCTTCGCCGCTGGCACAAGGCGGTTGGGCGAAGGTGTTCGCTTCTCTTCACCGCAGGGCGGGGCGGGACGGGCGGAGCAGATGGTCGAGCCTTGGGCGCAGCATCCCCGCGAGAAGCCCGAGCAAGACCCAGAAGACGAGACTCGCCGTCACCGCGGCCACGACGAAGTCATGGTGGAGCTGTTCCGGGATCGGGCTGGCATAGCTCGCGGGCTGCGGCGCGCCGATCATCTGCGGCAGGACGATCAGGGCGATCCCTATGCCGGCGAGCCACGGCCTGCGACCATAGGCCATGAGCGCCAGCCCTGCTGCCGTCGCCACCGCCGTGCCGACCCACCACAGCTGCCGGTCCATGAGATCGGCGGCCGGCATGGCGGGCAGTTCGGGCGGCAGGCCGAGGCCCGGCGCCAGAGTAAAGACAGCAAAGCCCGCGAGCCCCCAATACAGCCCAGCCCGCCAGCCGGAGAGCCCACCGGCGGCTTCGCTCGCCGCCACCAGCAGCAGCGCGAAGCCGAACCCGGTCAGCATCATCGCGACGACGGTGAAGGCGTTGCGCTCGAAGCCGTCGGTGGGGCTCCATTCCTCATCGTCATGGACATGAACGGCGGCCATAGCGTGGTCGTGCTCGTGGACGGGAGCGCCCGCCTCGGTAGCGCCTTCATAGACCTCCGCCTGCAGCACCAGGGGAACGACGCTGAAGAGGTGCATCGCCGCGCCGACCAGTCCGGCACCGATGCCGGACAGCGCCGACACGAAGAGGATTGTTCGAAGGAGCGCCATGTCAGCCTCCATCAGTGACAGGGGAAGGCGGTGGCGTGGCGCACATCATGCGTAGCGTTGTGCACCGCACTGATGTGGGAGAACCCCACCGTGCCGATCACCAGCACGCCCAGCATCGCCGCGAAAGCGATCTGGATGGCCTTGCTGGCGAGCGCGACAGCCGAGGACGAATCAGCTGCCGCCGGAATGCCGTTGATGTTCATGGTCCGATGTCCTGTTGTGCGGCGCGCGGGCGCCATGCTGAAAGGTTGAAAAAAGGCGTCAGTCATGCGGGCTTGGCGAGGGCGACTGTCATCTTCGCGGTGGCCAGGCCGAGCAAGGCGCCGATCGCCATCGAGATCGGTAACACGATCAGGGCGTTCTCGACCGAAACCGAGAGCAGCACCTCCCGCGACAGGCGGCCGGGCGTCTGCACCATGTAGGCGAAGGTGGCCGCCGCGCCGTAAAAGCAGGCGGGCACAACGACGACGGTCAGGTTCCACCCCTTCGCCATCTGGTGGCCGACGAACACCATGCCGAAAGTGACCAACCCGACCACGATCCCGGCCCAGGCCGGGCCGGGGATCCATGCGGGACCCGCGGTGATCAGCAGCCCCGCCGCCCAGGCGCAGACGATGCCCCAGACATTGCCGATGATGGTCGTCGCAAGCGATTTCGTCGTGCCGCCGGTATGGAAGAAGCAGCCCCAGGCGATGACCGCCGCCCAGACGAGAAAATCTCCGTTCGAAAGGAAGGCCCAGACGGCCAGCCCACCGAGAAACGCATTGCTGAATGAGGACGATAGAACCATCCGCATCGGGAAGCCCTCCTTGTTTTTGCTGAAGTCGATTGCCGCGGGCGCGGCCGCCGGGCATCAGTAGACGTCCTGGCGAATTCCGGTCGCGAACTCGTCCATTCGCGCCGTCATCTCGGTTTCATCGAGAAGCTTCTTCTCGATCAGCAGCCTCCAGAACGCCGTCATCCACTGCCGGTAATATTCCGTGGATTCGGGCGGTGCGCCGGCGCAGCCGCCGCTGGCAACCTCCTCGATGAGCAGCGTCTTGAACTCGTCCCAGGGAAACACGCCGTCCTTGTGCAGGCTGACGACCATGCCGAAGGCCCGGCTCTGCCACGGCGCCTCGAACACGGGCTCGCCATTCTTGCGAGGATAGGCCAGCTGGCCGGTGAGCTCAGGGATGGCCGCAGGGCGCCTAGCGAGGGCGTTCATTGGCGCGCCTCCCATTCGGCGCGCGTCAGCGCCGTGCCCGTGCCTATCATGGCATCGCGCGTCACGAATTCGGCGAGCTGTTCCTCGGTCAGATCATCGGTACCGGCCGGGCGCTCGGGGACGACGAGGTACCGCTGCTCGGCGCTGGTGTCCCAGACATGGATCTGCACGCGGTCCGGCACCTCGTAGCCGAACTCGCGGATCACTGCGCGCGGCTCGATGACGACGCGGGAGCGATACGGCGCTGCCTTGAACCAGACCGGCGGGATGCCGAGCAGCGTCCACGGATAGCACGAGCACAGCGTGCACACCCAGACGTGGTGGTCGGTCGGCGTGTTGAACAGCGCTTTGACGTGCTCGGTCTGCAGCCCGCGATAGCCGAGCTCGGCAATGGCCGAGGTGCCGTCTTGCTCCAGCCGCGTGCGATAGGCCGGATCGACCCACGCCTTGGCCACGACGCGGGCGCCGTGCATCGGGCCGAGATCGTTCTCGAAGGCCGCGACGAGCGTGTCGATGGCGTCGTGAGTGGTGATGCCCTTCTCAACCAGCAGGGATTCCAGTGCGCGCACCCGCGCTTCGATCTCCGACGGCGCGACCCAGGTGTGGTGGTGCTCACCGTGATCATGGTTGTGATCGTGGTGATGCTTGAGGTTGTGTTCGCCTGACATATCCGTTCCCCAGTTTCTTTTGCGTTGATCAGACGCGCACTATGTAATTCTCAAAAAGATCGACATAGACTGCGTCGTTGACATTGCCGTCCTCGGTGCCCCACAGCTCGGGACCGTCGAATTTGACGGCGTAGAGGTGCTCGGGAATCTCGCCCCGGCCATCGGCCAGCGGCTCGTGGTGGCAATGGGCGCCGTGATAGACGGCGATGGTGCCGAGCTTGCCCTTGGTGAAGCCCGGCAGTCGGGTATGGCCGCGCGGGTTGAGGTTCTTCGCGCGGACCCGGTCGCCGACTTTGAAGGCAGGGGCGCGGTCGATCGGCCGGTCGTGCGGCGTTCCGTTATAGATGATCCGCTTGACGGTCACTGCGTAGTCGCTTGGACTGGCCGGCTCCTGCGGATGGGCGGGCAGAACGGCGGCGGCCTGCTCGGCGATCCGCTGCTCCAGCTCGGCGGTGGTGACGATGCCCTTGTCGTTGAGCAGCTTTTCGTAACAGAACAGCCACTTCTCGTAGTAGCTCATGTCGAGATACAGGTTCGGCGGCATGTTCTCGATGGTTGTCCGCTGCTCCGGCGTCGTATTGACCCCGCTCACCTGGCAGGTGACGGCGATGCCGTGCATCCGGCCTTCCCACGGCGCGTGGAAAGGCGGCTCGTTGGCTTCAGTGAGCACGGCGCCGTAGCCATGCTTTCCACCAGTATCGTGAAGACCGTTCATAGTTCCTCCGGAAGCGAAACTGGTTATTGAAGTATCCGCGATGCGTCCCCGAGACATGCCGCGGCAGTCTTGGTCTGACGAATTCGCTGGGAAGAAGCATATGCGCGAGGGGGGCAAAGTCGCTTGTGTAGCGGCGCACAAATGTCGGTCGTGCAGCGTCGCGCCACATTGCGATTGCGCTATTGTTACGCAATCGCACAACATTTGTGCGGCATATGCTTAGAGTCCCGAAACTCATGATGATCGGGCGATGCGTCGAATGAGGACCATGGCTGCGGCGGCGGAGAGGAAGGCGGTGGCCGATGCGATTGTGGCCTCGGCGTCCCCAGAGACGCCGGTTTCGGTTGATCCAGGCGAAGAAGCGCTCGACAACCCATCTGCGAGGTTGCACGGCAAAGCGGACAATCTCGACGGCAATGCGAATCGCGGTCGCGACGCGCCGCCCCTGGCAACACCTTGAAGCCCGGCTCCTTGTCGGTGCGGCGGACGATCTCGACGACGAAGTCGTGACAAGCGGCGGCATACATGCGGGCGCGATCATGGGCGCCGTCGGCAACCAATGCTTGAGCCAGAGCCAGAGCCAGCGCTTGCGGATGGTTGCGACAATGAATGGGGCGCCGACGCTGTCGGAGATACCCTTGCTTGTCGAGGCCCGCGAGATCATCGCCGCCCTCCTGGCCTTGATCCGTATAGCCGCTGTTGCACCCCGATCGAGTGTCCCGTTCCAACGCCATTCGGCATCTTGCCAGGCTGAATCGCGCGTTCGGGGAAACTGACGGGAGCTGAGCCGGCGTTCCGATTTTCGTGAAGTGCCACCGGACAGGGCGTTCGTCCCAGCTCTGCTGATGTCGTTTAATCTGGGGCGATCCCGATCCGCACCGACTCAGATGCGGTAACGGTCCAACTGGCCGGCAATCCCTGCCTGCTGCGCAATAGAAACAAAGGCTCGCACTACCGGGGATATTGGATCGCGCTCGTGAATGACGAGGCCGATCGTGGCGGTTTGTGAAGGATTGACGATTGGGATGGAACGGATGAACATCCAATCTCCCAATAGATAAAAATAGGAATGGGGGACGACGGTCAACCAATTTCCGGTTCGCATGTGGGCGAACAGGCCGAGGCTGCAGTTTGTCTCGATGACGGCTTGGGGCGTAACCCCGACGCTGCCGAGAATGCGGTCTATGATGATCCTATTGTGCAGGTTAGGGCTCAGCAGGCAAAGAGGCTGATTTCCAACCTCTTCCCAATCGATTGTCTTTCGGGAGCTGAGAGAATGGTCCTTAGGTACCAGTAGATAATAGGCCTCCTCATAGAGTGCATACGGGCGGAGCCCACCCAGCGTCAGGCCGTCGAGGTAAGTTACACCGATGTCGTATTCGAACTCTTTCAGGCCGCGCTCGATCTCGGGCATCGTTTTGCAGAGCACGGAAATCTTCACACCGGGATACTTCTCGGCGAACGGCGCCGTGAGAAGTGAGGTGATGGTCATGGCGACGGGCGACAGCGCGATCCGCAGCGTCCCGGATAGCTGAGCGTCGGGATCGTCCCAGGTTGTGTTCAGGAGCCGGTCGTGATCGGCGATGAACTGGCGGGCGAGGCTAAGGATCGCTTCGCCCTCGCGCGTGAAGCCCTGGAACCCACTCTGATGGCGCTGAACGATGGAGACACTGAAGTGCTTCTCCAGTTGTCGGATCGCCTGCGAAAGGGCGGATTGGCTGATGTGCAAGGTGGCTGCTGCGCGGCCGAAATGGCGCTCCTTGGCCAGCGCCACCAAATAGCGGAAATAGTTGAGTTGCAAACCCTTCTCCCGGAACGCGGCCGAACACTCGCATCGATCCTGTCAGAGGATTCGCGGAAACGCCAATTCAGCGGCGTCGGGGCGATTGAGCTGCGAGCGTCGCCGGACCTCCGGGCGCGGTGGCTTGTACAGGGGGTCTCCGGCCTTATTTCCCGCTCTGCTGGGCGCGATACCACGGGAACAACCAGTACAGCAGCGTCATGAACAGCGTGTCGGCGATAAAGCCGAGTACGGCGAGGACTACGATTCCCACGAAGATGTTGTCCACGCGGAAAGAGAGCGCCGAATTCTGGATGAAATAGCCGAGCCCGGCAATAGCTCCGGCCAGTTCAGCGGCTACAAGCACGGTGAAGGAAATGGAGAGCGCGACACGCAGGCCCGAGAAGATGGGGGCCAGCGCCGCGGGGATGACCACCCGCAGTAGCAGGGTTGCCCGCTGCGCCCCGAGGCTCTGCCCGGCGCGGACGAAGAGCGGGTTCACGCCCTTTACCCCAAGCAGTGTATTGATCCAGACCGGGAAGAACGTCGCCCAGGCGATGAGGAACACCTTGGCGCCCTCATTGATCCCGAACCAGAAAATAATCAGGGGAACCAACGCCAGCGGCGGAATGGCGCGAGCCATCTGCAGGACCGGCCCGACGAACCATTCGAGGAAGATGATCCGGCCAAGAACGACGCCGAACGCGACGCCGAGCACCGAGCCAACGGCATAACCCAGGGCCATCCGCGCCAGGCTCGCCATAGTATGCTCGGCAAGCTCGCCCGTTTCGGCGATCGCGGCCGCGGAGTGGAACACTTCGAGCGGGGAGGGCAACATAACCGTGTCGACATAGCCGCTCGTCGCGATGAGCTGCCAGACGAGAAAGAAGGCGACGATGCCGAGCACGCTGGTGATCACCCGCCGCGCCGCCACCCTCATCCCCTGGCCGCGCCTCATGGCCTTAGAAGGCCGCATGGCCGATATCCGCCTCGAAGCTATCGTAGAGGCGGGCGAAGTCGACGGAAGTACGGACACGGGGTTTCTCCAGCTCGATCGTCATGTCGCGCACCACCCGGCCCGGATTGGGCGACATGACGAGAACGCGGTCGGCCAGCCTGATGGCCTCGTCGATATTGTGGGTCACGAAGAGAATGGTCGGGCGCTCCAACTCGTGGATGCGGATCAGCTCGCTTTGAAGGTGGTTGCGCGTCATGGCGTCGAGCGCGGCGAAGGGCTCGTCCATCAGGAGTACCTGCGGGCCCGCCGCCAGTGCTCGCGCGATGGCGACGCGCTGCTTCATGCCTCCCGACAGCTCGCTCGGATAGCGCTCCGCGATGTGACCGAGATTGACCAGGTCGAGATAGTGCCGCGCCCGCTCCCGACGCTCGCGCGCGGGCAGTCCGGCGATGGAGGGGCCGAACTCGACGTTGCGCTGGATAGTCAGCCAGGGGAATAGCGAATAGTCCTGAAAAACCATACCCCGGTCCGGGCCCGGACCGTCGATGACCTGCCCGTTGACGAAGATGTAGCCGTCGGTTGGCGAAAGGAAGCCGGCGACCAGGTTGAGCAGGGTTGTCTTGCCGCAGCCGCTCGGCCCCAGGAGGCAGACGAACTGGCCCTTGGGTATCGACAGCTTCACATGGTGCAGTGCCTGCTGCGCCGCGCCGAAACTGTAAGATACCGCGTCGATCTGGATGAAGTTCGGCCGGACCGCCTCGGCCGGGACCAATGCCTGATGGAGGTTCATGAATTCCGCGCTTCCGCCAGCAGGGTCGCGTCGAGATAGTCTGCATAATCGGGAATGGACGAATTGGGTCGCACGATGCCTTCGGCGATGGCCCACTTGGCTTCCTCGGTCATGATGGCCTTCAGGACAGGCACATCGTTGGTCAGCCCGATCTGCATGCGGCTGATGGCATCCGCGGCGATCGTCGGGTCCATCTGAGAGTATTTGGCGCCGATGCTCACCGCCTCGTCGGGGTTCGCGCGGATATAGGCGCAGGCCTCGTCGAGCGCCCGGAGCGCGTTGACCAAGACAGGCCGCTGAGCCTTGATCGCGGTGTCATTCGCGATGAGCGAGGCGTGGATCGCGTTCAGGCCCGGCTCGGCGAGCCTGTGGAAACGATCGCCCGAAAGCCGCGTGGCCTGCGTGAGGAACGGCTCCTGCCAGACGAACCCGTCGATCGCGCCGCCGTTGAGTGCCGAGATCATCTCCGGCGGGCCCAGCCGCACGATATTGAGCTCGGACGGCCTGATGCCGTACTTCGTCAGGAGCAGTGAGAAGTAATAATGCGAAGGGTTGGCCTGGACGATGGCTATCCGTCGGCCCTTGAGGTCCGCCGGGGACTTGATGTCCTTCACCGCGACGAGCTCCATGTTCTCGACCCGGTTGAACGAGGCCAGAATCTTCGCCGTCGTCTTGTTGAACGCCCCGATGCTGACGGACAGATCGGTGGACACGCCGCAATCTGCGCCGCCGGCCGAGACGGCGATGAGCGTTGCCGTTCCATGAAGGGACGGCACGATCACCGGGTTGACGCCCTTCGCCTGCCAGAACTTCTTCTCATAGGCGATGTAGAAAGGCAGCCACGCGATGGGCGTATCGTGGGCGATGCGAAGCGTAGGGGACTCCTGCGCCGTCGCGACACCGGGCGTAAGAAGCGCGAGCATCATGCCGTTGAAGCAGCGCCGGTTGATCGTATTCATGCTTTAATCCCTCATGGTATGCCGCAGCTTGTCCGCCTTCGGCCTTCGTGATTTGCCCCTAGATCTCCAGGCGGATTTCCGTATCCAAGGGATAGGCGCAGCACAGCAGCGCCTCGCCCTCCTCAATGTCCGCCAATGGGTCGATCTGATATTCAACACGACCGGAGACAACGCGCGTGGCGCATCTCCCGCAGACCCCGGACCTGCATTCGGACTCGATTGCGACGCCGCTTGTCTCAGCGACGTCGAGCAAAGTCATCCCAGACCGCCAGGTCGCAACGACACCTGCTGCATCAAAATAGATGCGCGCTTCGTTGGGGGCTTGCGCTTGTCTGGTCGATACCGGTGCCGGTGATCCAAAGGTTTCGGTGAACACCTCAGCTTCGGAAAGGTTGAGTGCCTCGATCCACTGACTGACGTCGGACATGAACGTGGCGGGACCACAAATGTAGATACGGGCACCCTCGAGGCCGGACAGTAATGTCGCGAGTAAAGGTTCATCGATCCGCCCCATGCTATCGTGAGTGCGCCCGAGGATGTCACCGCTCGCAGGAGCGCTGAACCTGACGTGGCGCCGGACCGAGGGATGATTGCGTGCAATCTCGCTCGTCTGATCCGCAAACGCATGATCGGCGGAGCATCGTGCGCCGTGGATGAAGGTGATGCTTCGCGGGACGCATCGCGAACCGTTGTTCGTCGTCGCCGCCTGGAGCATAGCCATCATCGGCGTGATGCCGACACCCGCCGATATAAGCACGAGCGGTGCCGTGCTTTGGCCATCCCACACGAAGCTTCCGCGAGGGCCGAGCACACGAAGAATATCGCCGGCCTCGGCCTTCTCGTGCAGCCACTCGGAGAACCCGCCGACCTCGCGCTTAACGCTGATACGGAACTGGGAAGATGGCAGTGCGGAGAGCGAATAGGCCCGCGTCAGGATGCTCCCACTTTCCGCCCGAACCACGATGTGCTGGCCCGGCAGCGCCTGCGGGAGGCCGTCGCCATCGTTGGGCTCAAGCAGGAACGAACGGATGGAACGGCTTTCGTCTTTCGTCGCCGCGATCCGAAAATCCCGAAATGCGCGGATTCGATTGCCCGTCCGGAGAGCAGTGATCGCCGTGTTCACCTGCGCGCGCCAATTCTCGGCGAGCTCGGGTAGGGTCGCCAGTTCTGTCAGTTCCCCGGCGTCTGAGGAGGAGCCTGCGGCGAGGTCATTGAGCCGACGGATCGTCCAGGCGGGGTGAGGACGCTCTACCAACTCCGCCTCGACGCCTGCCGCGATCATGCCTGCCTCCAGGACCCGGAAATACCAGCCGCACCGCCCCGTTTCCGTGAGATGGCGTGGCAGGCGCGGGTCATTGAAGCGAAGCGCCAGCTTGAAGCAGGGCTTGCGGGGACGGGTCACCTGCAGCAGGACCGCGCCCAGCCGAACCGTGTCGCCGACGCACACGTTGGTCTCAGCCCAGCCTTCCAGCGACAGGTTCTCTCCAAGGCTGCCCTTGCCCCAGATGGACGCATGCTCCGGAAATTCAGCGAGCCACCCGCTGTAATGCTCGATGGGATAGGCGTAGACCGCCATGTCGGGGCCGCCATGAACGCGAAGGTCAGCCTGCTGGTCGCCGGAAAGGCCAGTGACGCCGACGTAAATCTCCCCTTCGAGCGGATGCTTCACGAAGGCGCTCGGCGTGCCGCCCGCGCCCAGCGGAGCGGACCTGCCGACGAAGATGCCTTTCACTTGGGCGCGCTTCATCAATTCCTCTGCATTTGCTGTGCGGCGGGGCGCGGCCGCGCCGCGCCGCGCCAAGGCAGCTTCAGTTGGCCGCGTGGGCCATTCGCGACCAGGGCGCGCTGGTGTCCTCGGTCAGGTCCATGTCGACGAATTCGCGCCGGCCACGGCTCGGCGCGAACGTGACCGGGTCGTTCGTCGAGCGGTTCACGGTCAGGTTGAAGATATCGAAGCGGTTCATATACCCGGCAAGGTCGTGAAACTGCTTCTGGATGATGCACTCCTCGATATCGATATCGGCGTAGAGAATACCTTCCTCATCCCTGAGCACCGGCCCCTTCAACTCGCCGGCTGGGCCCATCACCATGGTCGGATTGCGCTCCGAGGCGTCCAGCTTTGCCCGGACCTCCCTGTCGCCTTCCGAGATGATGTCCTTCGCGGTCTCTGTGAGGAACATGGACGCGGCAACGGTGAACACCTTCGCCTCGGTGCAATGTGCTTCAGTGCGAATGCGCACGCCTTCGGCGAGGCTCATTCCGCCGCCGTTGAGCCAGCTGGACGGATAGGTCGCGATATGAAGGTGCTCGCCCTGGGCCATCAGGGCGTGCCGGGCGAGCGGATTGCAGTTCTCCGCGCAGATCAGGGCGCCTATCCGGCCCAGATCGGTATCGACAACGCGCAGGCCCGCGCCATCGCCATTGGCCCAGGTCAGCTTCTCCATGTATGTCGGGACGATCTTACGGTGATGATTGAGGAGCCGCCCGTCGTTTCCGATCAGGATATTGGTGTTCCACAGACACCCGATGCTGGCGATCGTACCTTCGTTGATGCCCATGGAGATAAAGATGTCTCTCCGCTTGGCGAGTTCGGCCAGGCGCTTGGTTTCAGGCCCTGGCACGTGAACCGCAGAGGCGGCTAGCCGTCGGAAGTATTCGTGGTTAAGGCCGGGCGCCCGAAGGGAGTGCCAAATCGGGAAGCATGGAATGTAAGCCTCCGGGAAAACTACGAGCTGTGCCCCATTGCTCGCGGCCTCCTCGATAAGTGAGCAGGCCTTGTCCACTGTCTTCGCTGTATCAAGGAAGACGGGGCTTGCGTGCATCGCGGCGACTTTGAACTTAGGATACGAGCGCATTTCTTGTTCCTTTATCTAGTTGATGAGAAATAGTCCGAGAAGAACTCCGCTCACAAGTCCAAAGAACATGCGGTTTCGTAACAAAAAATATGCAGCAGCGACTTATCGCTATTTCAGAAAAATTTATAACCGCTCATTCAGGATCCATCGCTAGAGCGGTTTCTGCCTGATCCGATTCACGATGGCATTCCCAATCCCTGCGTGTCTTGATCTGATCCCCCGAAAACTGGACCGTTTGAAGCTGGAGTTTTCCGCGTCAAAATCCCCTGGCTGGGAGGAGCGGAAGACGATGAAGGCATCGAAGTTTTCGGACGCGCAGAAGGCGTTCATCCTGAAGCAGGGAGCGGATGCGTGCCGGTGGCGGATATCTGCCGGCCGGCCGGGATCAGCCAGGCGACCTACTACTGTGAATAAGCGCCCAAGCGGAACCCTGACTCAGATGGGTTTCAACGCGTTGAAATAACTTCAAGAATATCATGTCGGCTGGGATCCCCTCGGCGCCGAAAGTGACCCCAACATGTTCGCAATTATGTGCTGAATGAAGGAATTAGGCCGTTTCTAGCCGGGTCCCATCTCCGCGCTTATTCACAGCCGCGAGTTCGTCGCGCACGGGGACAAGAGCAACCTCCAGCTCGGCCTGCGTGAAGCGCCGCGTGATGTGCTGCGGGCAGTTCCAGTCGAACGCCTCCACCGTGATCAGGACGAGGCGCTCGACCCGGCCGGAATAGCCGGACACAACCAGCCTCTCCGCAAGCGCCGGGTCGTCCGCGGCGTCGACGATGCGCATGTGACCGAAGATCTTCAGGCGCTGCCGGTGCGCATAGTCCATCAGGAACAGCGAGACGCGGTCATTCGCGCTGACATTGCCGGTGGTGATGTATTGCCGGTTGCCGCGGAAATCCGCGAAGCCGAGCGTCGTATCGTCAATCGCCGACAGGAAGCCCGCTGGCCCGCCGCGGTACTGCACATAGGGCCAGCCGGTCTCGGACACGCTCGCCAGATAGAAACCGTCGCGTGCGGCGATGAAGGCCTGTTCGGGCGGACCGAGGCGCTGGCTCTGAAAAGCTTCGTCCGAGCGGCCGCGTGCGGCCGTCCGCGCCCATTGGGCGGCGCTGCCATAGTGCTCCTGCGCGGCGGCAACGGAGGGCGTGGTGGCGATATCGAGATATTTGTAGGTCATTGCCGGTTCTACCTTCGCAGCCGCCCGCCGCAGCCGACATCAGCTCTGCAAGGCCCAATCCGCCACCTGCCAGCGCATCTGTCCTCGGTCGGCCACGACACGACCGAGCCCGGGAAACGGCATGTGCGTCGCGGCGATCAGCGCGCCCTCCGAGGCGGCGCGAGGAAAGAAGCGATCACGCATCGCCTGCGCCGCCGCTCGGTCCTGCTCGAACAGGAAGCTGACATTGGTCGCCCCGGGATGAACGACCGGGAAGATCATGTCCGACACCATAATGAGGCTCTGGCCGCCATCCTCGATCCGCACACCGATATGTCCGGGGGTGTGTCCGGTCAGGTCGACGATGGAGATGCCGCGCGCGATCTCGCGCTCGCCGTCGATCGCCTGGAGCTTGGGGTAAAGCCGCACGACCTCGCCCGCCATGCGGAAGCTGGTCTGCAGATAATCGGGAGCGCCGCTGCGCTTCGCCGGGTCGGTCCAGTGATTCACGTCACGTCGGTCGATATAGAGTTCCGCATTGGGGTAGTTGTTCTGACCCCCGACGATCAGCCCGCCCATATGGTCCTGATGCATATGCGTCACGATCACCGCGTCGATCCGGTCACGCTGCAGGCCGATTGCGGCGAGCGCCTGCGGCAGTGCGCCGGTCTGCCCGATGGAGCCGGCCGGGCCGGCATCGATCAGGATCCGACGCTCACCGTCCTCGACCAAATACTGGTTGAACAGAAACCGTACGCCGCTCGGCCGGGCGGTGAACTGCGCGAGCGCAGCCTGTTCGACGTCCGCGGCGCTGCGTCCCGGGAAATAGGTGTAAGGCATGTCGGCATAGCCGTCGGTCAGTGCGGTCACGGTGAAGCGACCGATGCGGATCTGCGCCAGCGGCGTCACGCTGACCGGCGCCGCGGGCGTTGCTGCGACGCCCGGCGTCGCGCTCAGGACCGGCGCAAGTCCGCCGCCGATTAGGCCGCCCCCAAGGAGGCCGCCCCCAACGAGACCGAGAGGCAGACCACTGGCGAAGGCACGACGGGACAGTTGAGGCATGGCGCCCTCCCTCTGATCATTGGACGTGGCGGAGAGCCTATCGGCTCCATCCGATCCGATTCAAAGCTAGAACATCCAGATTGAAGGAGTACCCTACGGTTTCGGGAGACAACCTCCCGAATTTTGGAAGGGTATAATGGATCGCTTCGAGGCGATGTCCGTCCTGCTGGCGGTTGTCGAGGCGGGCAGCCTCTCGGCCGGTGCGCGGCGGCTGCGAACGCCGCTGTCCACGATCAGCCGCAAAGTCGGCGAACTGGAAAAGCATCTGGGCGTCCGCCTGGTCCTGCGTACCAGCCGCGGGCTCGCCCTGACCGATGAGGGCCGCGCCTTCGTCGCTGCGTCGCGGCGCATCTTGGAGGAATTGCAAGAGGCGGAGCGTCAGGCCGCCGGCGATTACGGCGCGCTGCGCGGGGAGTTGCATGTAACGGCGCCGATCGCTTTCGGCGAGCGCCATTTGCTGCCTATCGCGCTGGAGTTCCTGAAGGAGCAACCGGAGATCAATCTGCGCCTTACGCTGGCCGATCGGCAGGTCAACCTGGCCGACGAGCATATCGATGTGGCCTTGCGGATCGGGCATTTGGCAGACAGCGCGCTGATCGCGACGCGCGTGGGCGCAGTCCGCCGTGTGGTCTGCGCGAGCCCCGCCTATCTCGCCCGCCGCGGCGTGCCGCATCAGCCGGACGATCTTGCCGAACATGACGGCATCAGTTTCCAGGGGTTCGCTACCGCGCCGGAATGGCGCTATCGGCGGGACAGCGCGGCCTTTGCCGTCGAGCCCCGGTTGAAACTCGCGGTCAACACGACGGAGGCGGCCATTCAGGCGGCTCTGGCGGGTCTCGGCATCATCCGCCTGCTGTCCTACCAGGTGTCGGATGAGTTGCGCTCTGGCCAGTTGCGGGCCCTGCTGCCGGATTTTGCGCCGGAGCCGCTGCCGGTGAACCTCATCTACGCGCCAGCTGAACTGCGGCCACTGAAAGTCAGGTGTTTCCTGGACTGGACCGTGCCGCGCCTGCGCAATCGGATCGCCGTGCTCCATCCCGAAGGCCACGAGGGCAAGCCAGCCTGAGAACGGGAGAGTGCGCATTCGACACGAACGCCAATGGCGCGCCGCTCCAATGCCGACTTTGTCACTTTCCATTTAAATCCCGGAACCGCAGTTGAGCATTTTCAACATGTTGTGCTGGCAGGTAATTTGAGAATAGGCATTTAACTTGAGAATGGCGCTTGGTCTCTGGCATCTTATGTGAGAATGAGGAAGCGGTTCACTTTCGGCTCTGAGGCCGCTCATGCAAGATCCGCTTCCCGAACAGATCGATGATGCTCAGTGGGAAGAGGCTCGACGCCGAGCCGACGCAATCCGCGCATTTCTCAATCATCGCAGCGACCAGAGCACGACGGCCGACGTCACTGCACTGGCGATCGAACTCGGCCTCAGTCAGGCAACCACCTATCGGCTGATCGGGCTCTTTCGTAAAGGCGGCAGCGTGCGCGCTCTGGTCGAACGCAAGCGTGGCCGACCACTCGGCCATCGCGTTCTTGACGCCGAGCGTGACGAACTCGTCCGGAGCGCCATCCGGGCGATTTTCCTGTCGCCGAATCGCCCACCCGTCTCCGAGCTGGTGCGGATGATCCAGGCACGCTGTATGAAGGCGGGTCTCAAACCGCCGCATCGGCGCACGATCGAGGCGCGTATCAAAGATGTCGACCTGCAGGACCGCGCCAGGCGGCGTGGGGACGAGGCGACCGTAAAGGCAACGACTCCGGTTCCGGGCGCGCTGCGCACAACACGGCCACTCGAGGTGGTCCAGCTCGACCACACAAGGGCGGATATCTTCGTTGTCGACGAGGAGACGCGACTGCCTATCGGTCGCCCGTGGCTGACGCTCGCGATCGATGTGCACAGCCGCATGGTCATGGGCTTCCATCTCACGATGGATGCGCCCTCGCGTCTCTCGACGAGCCTTTGTCTACTGCACGCCGTATTTGACAAGACGGCTTGGCTCCGGGAGCGCGAGATCACCGAGCCCTGGCCTATCGCTGGATTGCCGGACGCCCTGCATGTCGACAACGGCGCGGATTTCAGGAGTAAGGCTTTCAAGCGGGGTTGCGATGACGCCGGCGTCGCCATCATCTGGCGCCCGCCTGGACAACCCCGGTTCGGTGGTCATATTGAGCGGCTCATCGGAACGCAGATGGGCCGCCTGCATCTTCTTCCGGGCACGACCTTCAGCAATGTGGATGAGCGTGGAGACTATGACAGCAAACGGCATGCCGCGCTCACGCTTCGAGAGTTGGAGCGCCACATTGCGCTCGATATCGTCGGCGCCTATCACCAATCCATTCATGGTGGCCTGGGTCGGCCTCCCCTCGCCGTCTGGCGTGAGCTGGAGGATCGGACGCCTCTGCGTATGCCGCAGGATCGTCAGCGCTTCTGGCTAAGCTTCTTGCCCGAAGACCGGCGCAGTCTGCGCCCGACCGGAATCCATCTGTTCGGCCTTCGCTACTGGTCGCCTGCCCTATCCGCTGATGTCGGCCGCGTTAAGAGCAAGCTGCTCGTCAAGTATGATCCCCGCGATCTGGCCCGCGTCTTTGTCCAGCGTCCATCCGGCAGCTTCGTCGAGGCCCGTTATGCCGACATCACCTTGCCGTCCGCCACGCTGCATGAGGTGAACGCGGCCCGGAAGTCTCTTCTTGCAAAGGGGCGGCGAGAAGTGGGCACCGAGGCAATCTTGCGGACCGTGATCGCACAGCGAGAGTTGATTGATAACGCCGTTCGCAAGACGTCTTTGCAGCGCAAAAGGGGGCGAGCGGCCAAGAATTCCAAAGTGGATGATAGCGGCTGGGGCTCGCTTCGCGGGGTCGATTCCAGCAATCCTGTGCCTTTGGTCGAGGATATGGATTGAAGCAGCATGACATTCACCTTCCGCCACCTGACGTCGAGCGCGGCGGCGCTTCTTGTCGAGCACGATGAGCAGCGCATCCGCGCCATCCGGTCGCGTCGGTGGGTTCTCTATCCTCGCGCCAAGCAGGCCCTCGATCGCCTGCGTGGACTTCTCGACCATGGTCGGGGTCCTCCGGATTGATCAGGAGGTGGCAATTCACCCAGTTACCCTTGACGGTTCCGAAGGCGAGGCGCAGCTCGACGTTCGGAAAGACAAGGTCGACGCCCGCGAGCCGGCCATCGCGAAGCTTCGCGTCGCGGACGCGCTCATAGGTGTCGAGCAAATAGTAGTCGGTGACGCCCAGCGCGCGAATGGCAGGCGTGGCCGTCTCGATCTTGGCAAGGTACTGTTCAAAGCTGTCCGTGCCCATGAACTGATCGTTGAGCACCGTGCCGGGGGCATGAATATGCGGCTCCCATCGAAGCCACCGCGAGCCTGAATTCCCCAATTTCCCCCCCAATCACTGCCCATCGACGAAGTCGAGGAATCGCGGCCGCGTCACTGTCGCAGACCGAGAGCTCGCAACCAGGCATCCACCTGCCCGAAGGCGTCCTGCTGCCACTGCTCGGGCGTGCGTCCGTCCAGGATTTCTGTTTCGGCCACGAATTTGCGGACGCTGGTCGCGCCATAGCCTTCCGGAGCATCGAACTTGTCGGAGATGAATTTGTAGCCTTGAGCACCGCTTTCGTGCTCGAGCACGCACTTGCACGCTTCTGCCAGGGCCTCGATCCCGTCGGGATAGTTGCGGATGCAGTAGTAGATGTCGTAGGCGTCCTTCTGCTTATGTCGGCCGTTGAGGGCATGGCCCTTCATCGCCAGCAAGGCGGGAATCGAGCACACCGCGACTTCAACGCGATTGGTGCCGCCATCCGGCATGTCGCCGGAGACGGCGACAAGCTGATAGAAGCGAAGGGCCAGATCGGCCCCATCGGCGCGCTGGACGGCAAAATCACTGAGGATCGGCGGATTGTTCTTCACGATTTCCGCATGCCGCGGCATGAGGAAATCGACGACGATATCGATGGGGCCACCTCCATCGTCGGCTGGAACCTCGCGCACGAGCTGGAAGCGTCGGAGTTCCTCACGCTGCTTGTAGCCCTGGCCCATGAGGGCCTCGACCAGGTTGACATACTCGCCATCACCCAATGCCTCCGCATCGAGCCCGAGGTCGACGTCGAGTGTGCCGACATGCGGCATGTCTTCGTTGTCGAGAAGGAGCCAGGGAACGGCGCCACCGATCACGGCAAACTTGCCCTTGAAGCTGCCAAGGATTTGGCCGATCTCGATCAGGACGCCTTTGACGGCTTTTGTGGTGCGGTCCTCGTAGTCCGCTGCGGACTGGGGTTCAGCCGGCATTATTTTCGCCACGTGAGAAGCTCCTGTCGTAGGTGTTCCGCGGCTTCAGCTCCACGTTCTCCCGCGACGGCAAGGTCGAGATAGGTCTGAATCGGGCTCGTACAAAAGATGCTGGGTGCAGGCTCAACGGCATCTTGAAAAAGACCGTGGTCCTTCGGCACTGTTACGACGACATTTGCCCCTGAGCGGACAGGCGAAAGTTTGAGCGCAGCGCGCAGACCGCCGAGCCCGGTGGCATCCGCATAGAAATACTGAGCTGGAACCCTCCCGTAGGGCGCCAGCCAATGTGCCGCTGAAAATGAAGCAAAGATGGCCTTCGCTCCATCCCGCCCGGCGTGGAGGACGTGGCGCACCGCGACCTCCAGAGATTGACCATGGAGTGTCGTGTAGAATTCCAGGCGTTCGCCAAGGGGCTGTTCGTACGCCTCGCGCCAGGCATCGAGGAGACGATCGGGCTGCGACAGCCGAAGGCCGTCGTCCGAAACCTCGGCCCATTCGCGAGCCACCAACTCGCCCCGAACATTGCTGACATGACCGAGGCTGACATCGGACGCCTGCGCGAGATCAGCGACCCTCCATGCTCGAGCAGCATCCCGAAGAAGGACGCGCAGCACCTGTGCGGATTTCGGCTTGAATATGGATTTCAGGCTGCGGTGGACGGCGGCCGGCTTTGCATCAACCTTACGCTCGATGAACACGGTGTCGAACGTGATCCGCACGTTGCCGACGAAATCGACGAAGCCCACGTCGAACTCCCGGCACACTGCTTGCGCTTCTGGCGATAGGTAGGGCGCAATGAAAACTGGCGTCGCCGGCGGATCAAACCCTTTCGCCGCCTTCTGAAGCTGAAGCAGAGCCGCACGCACGTGCCGGGGCTGCCCAACCGATTTGACCTCGCAAACCAGAAGGCGTTCGTGCCCGTCACGGTTCAGCACGACCAGAAGATCGAAGTTGGATCCAGACGGGGCGTGCTCAACCTTGTCGATCCGGATGACCGGTACGCTCTGCAGTAGGGTCTGGACGGTTTCAGCCGCCCGGCCTTCCAGTTCATGCAAATTTTCGGCGGCTTTCAACATTTGCTGAAAATGGGCACTCCACTGAAATCAGTCAAGAGATTTCATCGAAAGAGGGAGTTTCAGCGTTTGTTGAACAACCCCGCGCTGATGGACGCCATAGAGCTGCCACGCGAACAACGCCCTGCATCCGGCACGTATCGAAGGTCCTGCCGAAGCGCGGGCACGTGAGCCAAGGTCAATCTTCCGAAATCATCGACAGCAGTCGCGGCATGACCGCCTCCTCGTTCCACGGAACGCGGACGAACCACGCTCGCAACTCGCATCGCGCGTCCATCAGGAAAAGCTCGATCCGGTGCCGATTCACCGTGGAAGGCCCGAAGCCGACCCCGAGGTCGAGATGATCCTGCAGAGGCTGTAAAGGACCTTGTGTACGGATCAGCTTCGCGCGTTCGCTGAACAGGAAGCCGCGGCCGGCGCCATAGGCGTGCAGCCGCTCGGGAAGGTCGAACGCCGGATCATAGGTAATGGCCGCTAGGTTGATTGCGTTTTCCAGCCCCTGAGACTTCAACAACTTCTGCAGCCTGGCGAGCTTCGTGATCGTGAGCGAGCATTTCTCGGGGTTCATGCAGCGCGTGTAAAAGAACGTGACGACGCTCGGCCGGCCGATGAAGAATGCGCCGAAGCTAAGGCCTCGTCCGTCCTGGTCCTGAAGCGCCAGATCACTGAGGTCTGCGAGGGGAATCCGCGCCGACGCCTCCGCAGCACGATCGTCGTTCGCGTTGCAGCACGACTCGCCGGAATGCATCGAGGAGACCGCAGCAAGCGCTGCCTTGATGGCGCCTGCCGTCTCGGCGCTGAAGCCGCCGGAGCCGCGCGCGATCTGTGAAAGCATGGGCATCAGGCTCGCTGCTCGGGCGCCCAGAAGCGCGACGCTTCGAAGAACGTCCACCGAGGCCAGCGTCTTGGCTGCGAGCGGGTCGTTGGGAGGCCATGTGTCGAACTGCACGAAGTCGTCGCTCGCGATCACCCGATTGACGGCGCGGGCGAGCGACTTGGTCACGCCTTCGGATATCTCGCTCGCGCCGCGAAGCGCTCGTGCCGCGGCGGCCAGCACATACGGGTCAAACCCGGTGGCCAACTCCTCGACGACGAATGGAGCAGCATCGGCCGGCAGTCCCACATGCTCGAAGCTCGAAAGGATGAAGCCGCGTAGCCGTTCCGCTTGCTGCGTGCCGAGACCTTGGTAGATCGCCGATCCCTCCGCCAAGAGCCCAACCAGCTCTTGGCGCCGGCGAGCATCCCCCCGGATGGAGAGAGCCTCTGCCGCGGCCGCCGCCGCTCTTTCCCCCTCAACAAGCAGGGCGGTCATGGCTCACTGCCCTTCGAGATAGCGGCTTGCGCTCGCTCGCAACTCCTCCGACGGCCCGAAGCTTTGCAGCTTGATCACCTCGTCCACGAAGGTCCGATCCGTCGGCAGTATCCCGGAACCGCGCAACTGGGCTAACCCGCCAAGGCAACTTGCTCTGACACTCTCCGGCTCTTCATCGCTCACGACGATCTTGCGTGCTTCCTCGGTAAAACGCAGAGGGTTTACCTGCTTCAGGGCGACGGCGCTGATAGATCTGACCTCGGCGGCCTCTGACGTGTCCGAGAGGAACTTCGCGAGCAGCTCGTCCGAACCCGGGTCCGACGCCAGCACGCGTAGTGCCTCCACTTTGACCTCGTCGCCGAGACCGGCTTCGAGCAACCGCCGTGCGTAAGGGACGGCCACTCCGTGATCATCATAACCGAGCAGCTGGATCGCCTTGGCCGGAGGAACGATCGCCTGCCCGGGATCATCCAACCCCTTCGTCAGCAGGTCCCGGGCAACATCGTCCTTTTCCATCGCGAGCACCTGAAGGGCCGACACCCGCAACGGGTCGCCCTCGCGCGTGGCAACGTCTCGCAAGGCCTGCCGATAGTTGGGTCGGTGGCGATCGAAGCTTGCGCCGAGGAACGTCGCGGCGCGTACGGCGCGCAAGGACTTTCTGCGCGCCTCTTCGGGTTGCGTATCGTCGCGAACCTGGGCGATGTGGCGTTCCAGCACTTCCGCTTGATCTTGCTCGATGACATGCTCGAATGCGGGCTGGCCGCCACCCAGCGCGGAGGTCGAGAAGCGGCTGCCCGACGTCCTCGGTGCTTGGGCGCCCGACTTCAGGCGCGCCTCATATTCCTTGCGATAGTCATCAACCTTCATCTTGGCCTCCGGCCGGTTCAAGCAATCGTGCTGGCGCTAGATACTCACGCTATGGCGGGCTCCTGCATTTCGAAGGGGACGTCGTCGTAGTCGAACCCGAGCGGGGCGGATCCCTTCACTCCTTGGAAATCGATCACGGAACGGATCGTTGGGCTCGGTCCTGGAGCGCTCGTCAGGACGGAAGCAGCCAGCGACCCTCCGGGCGCCGTGGGGGGACGGGTGTCGTCGGTGGCGTCTGTAACGCCGTTCCAGGGCCATAACGTGTCGTTCAGATTGTGCCCTGGGCGCTGCGCGGTGTTTTGGGGAAAGCAGTTCGGATCACTCTCGGTGAACAGCTTGCGGAACCACTGCCATTTCGCCCAAAGCCGATCCACGTTGGCGTGGAGCAAAAAGAAGAGCGGATCGCGGGGCGCTTCTTCGGTGCTCGTGATGTAGCCGTCCTGGGTGCCGCCCGACATGGCCTCGAAGCTGAGATGGGCTGCTCCATGGGGATCGCCCTCCATATCGCTGAATCCCAAATAGCGCCCATTGCCCAAGTCCATGGTTTCCTCTTCGGAGCGGAGCTCGGCGGGAGCGCTGCCCTGGGCGAACTCCATTGGGCGGTTGATTCCGAGGACCCTGTCCGTCGTCCATTGCTCGAAAGGGTGGCCTGGCGCGAACTGCACGCGTCCGTTGCTGTTTGGAAGCCCGATGAAGTCGAGCGAAAACAGCGAAGGTGCAGGCTGATCGAAGCGCCAATAGGGTAAGGTGACCTGCGGATCGATGGCTTGTAGCTCCCTTTCGAGATCCAGAAGATAAGCTCTGTGCCAGGGCAGAAAGCCTAAGTCGCCATGCGCTTGGTCTAGGCCTTCGCCCATGTGCATCTCACGGAAATCCTTGTACCGACCCGTGCCCTGGCCGTTCAGAATGCTGAAGGCCGAGAGGAATCGGTCACGCTCGGCGGCGGACAGGCTTTGCGCATCCTTTCTGATCCGCACCATGAGCGGCGTTGAGCCGAGCAGCACCGCTGCTGCGTCCTCCACAACGTCGATCTTGGCGTCGCCGAAATCGCTGCTCGCCTTGTCGAACTCTCCGGCAACCCAGAATTTAACGGGCGAGCCATCGCCCGGCAGGCTGAGCTGCAGCGCGGAGCTTCCACGGTGCGTCCGGGTCAAGTCAAAGACGACTTGGCCCTTTGACCCGCCACTGCGCAGCGTCACAGCAACCGCTGGACCCGCACCGGGGCCTTCCAGCAATCTGACGCTGGCCTGGACCGGAGTCCACGTGAGGTACACACGCCCGTCGTGATCAGCGCTGGCGATGGTTATCTCAGCCCGCATCTCAGCCTCCAGTAGCGGTTGCGAAGCGTACAAGGGACAATCTATTAGCGCAACGGCATCTGAGGCCGGGCCTCAAGTGCACTGCCCGCCCCAGCTCCGAATCCATCGGCGGATTCGCTAAAAGGCCGGGGCGCAGTTCTTAAGGAATACGCGAAGGCTGAATTTGGGTGAGGTTAAGTTGAAACAAGAGGTCTTTTACCCGTTGACTTGCGATAGAAGGCGCTTTCCTCGCATCTGGTCCGCCTGATGCGAACCCGAACGTAATTTTGTCGGTATTTACCGCGCTGAGCGCACCCAAATTACCTGGGCCTTTGAAATGAGTCAGCGTCCATGTCGGACCGGCGCTATTGATGTTCTTCGTCACCACGAATGAAACGTATCCGCCGAACTCTCCGCTTGTTCCGTTCAGTGACGCGCCGCTTCGGTCGGGTGACGTGAAAGCCAGATCGACCGATTCCTTGATCCCGAGGTTTCCGGTCAGATTTGAAGTGAGCGGTGAAGGGCACTGCTCGAAGGCGTTCGATTCAGGATGCCCCGCATCTCTCGCGAAAATTCGGGTTCGGTCCAAGTCCTCTGCAAGCTGAGGCATTGAATAATAAAGGTTGACGACGAAATTCTGCTCTTGCGCCCGTGATAGTTTGAGACCGAAATTGAACGAATATGTCGCCGTTTGTGGAAAATTAAACGAAGGCGCGAGTTCACCTGAAGAGTTAACGGTTAGGCTTAGTTGAATTCCTACATGATAGTTGTTTCTGACCAATTCTTCTCGCGTATGTGCGCCAGGTCTGATGAGCTCAACGAGCTCGCAGCGTACTCTTTGCACAATCAGTGCAACGCTTGGCGCCCCGTCCTCCCGTGGGATGTCGAAAGCGCCAACTCCGCAACCCGCCAACGATATGCAATAGATGCCCGAAAACAGACTGTTCACGAACTTCATGAAGTTCGCTCGCAAGGCTTCCTGAGCGGAACGGCGTAGTAATTGGGATTTTCCGTCTTCAATCTAAGATCGAGTTCGTGACAGGCGTCTGCGCTCATGTTCTCACAATAAGGGTCAGTGCGCGGCCCTCGGTAAGCAATGCAGCCCTTGTGAGAAGCTACAGATGGTTTCCTATTGTTGGATCTCTTATCAACGCTCTCAATTACATTCTTAATCAAAGCTTTCAGTTGGCGCTTTGTAAGCTTCTTCTCCACCCCTACTCCCCAGACCTATTGTAGAATTCCCCAATTCCGACAGTGCGATTGTAAAGTATGCGAGCACACGCTTAACGGCAAGAACATTTTTAGCAATCAATGCTTACGCCAAGTCCAAAAACTTCGAGGGTGCTACCGCGCCCCGGGGGCCGTGGAGCACACGTTCGCCTGGATCTTCAAGAACCGGCGGCTTGTCCCCGACTCTGACCAGGTCACCGACATCGCCGAAACCCTCACCACCGCCGCCGCTTAGAGCCCGTTTGCAAATCAGGGATGTGCATTTTTTCGTGCAAGATTTCCGCCCATGGCGACGAGGATCATGGCGGTTGAGACGTCGATGCGGCGCTCATAATCGCGCACGAGGCGGCGCCATCGGGTCATCCAGCCGAAGGTGCGCTCGACGACCCAGCGGCGCGGCAGGACTTCGAAGCCCTGCGCACCGTCGCGGCGGCGGATGATCTCGACGACGAAGTCGAGATAGGCGGCCTTGTCCATGAGCTTGAGCCGGTCATAAGCAGCGTCGGCGAAGAGGTGCTTCACCCACGGCCAGCGCTTGCGGATCGCATCGAGGATCACATAGACGATCCCGCTCACCACCCGGCGGTCATCGACCCGTGGCACGCCATGCGCCAAAGGAAAGAACGGCGAGATCCGAGCCATCTGCTGCCGCTCAGCAAGAACAAATCACCCATACCAGCCTCCCTCAAGGGAGACTGTGAATCACATCCAGGGCTTAATTAATAGGTCCTGAGCCTAGGTCACGTCTCCATCCGGTCAGCGCCGTGGTCCGGGAGAACGCTCTCTGCGGGTCCTTATTCGTGTTCTTTTCGGCGGGCCTCGCCGGCTCGCGCAGCGGGACGGTCCGGTGCCGCGACGATCGAGGCATCTCTGCCTGAACGTCGCGTATGAATCTTCACAATGTGATCGGGACCGGGCAGCCGGAATGACATCAAACATGACGAAGACCAAAAAGACGCGCAAGAAGCGCTCGCCGCGCTACGAGCAGCGGATCGTGCTCTTCATTGACTTCCTTGGTTTCAAGGAGATCGTCGAGCGAACAAGAGACGATCGACCGTTCCTCGCGCATCTCGTGAAGGCGATGGATCGAGTCGGCCAGATTGGGCGCGACAATAAGGAGTTCTCGAAGAGCCAGCGCATCACGCAATTTTCAGACTGCATCGTCGTCTCTTATCACGTGAACGAATGCTCGGCTGTCTTCTGGCTGCTGAACGAAGTTGCGTTTTGCGTCATAGACTTGGTGGAGCGGGGCTTTCTCCTGAGAGGGGCGCTCACCGTCGGCGACCTTTTGCATACACGGACGCACATTGTCGGTCCAGCCATGGTCGCCGCATATGAGCTTGAGTCGAAGGTCGCGAAATTTCCCCGCATTCTGATCGATCTAGGTGTATTGGCCGTCGCTCGGAGAGCCCGCAGCGAACTGCACAGCCCCGACGAGGAAGCCGAGTACGTAAAGGGCTTCATGACAAAAGATATGGATGCCAGATACTACTTCGACTATGTCTCGTGGACTTCCGTCGTTGAAGTGACCGGTGGTAACGATGAACTCTATCCGGACTATCTCGAAAAGGTAGGCGCGCTGATCAAGACAGGCCTGCAGCACGACAATCCGGGCGTTGCCGAGAAATACCTTTGGCTTCACGATCAATATGTGAAGGCAATCGACCTCATCGCGACATTGCCAGCGGACAACCCCTATCGCCTCAGCAATCCTGAAAATGTCACGTTGATTGAGGGCTTGCCGAAACACGATGCACTAGCCAAGAAGGCCCGAAAGTTGGTCACAGCGCGCCCTTCGCACCCGCCGACGTAACAACGTCTCCGCCTCCACCCGCAGAATCGATCTAGCAGGGCATTAGAGCGGAATCCGATCATGTTGCATCGTATCCTGCGGCGCTGAAGTAGTTTGCGCATTCATCGGGCAGGAATAGATCGATGATGCGGCCGATGGCGCCCCAGAGACCGTTGATTGTGTTCTCGGCTGCTTTTCGGAGCAGCGCCTTGAGCTTTGCGATGGCGTTCTCGATGGGATTGAAGTCGGGACTATAGGGCGGGAGGTAGCGCAGTTCGGCGCCCTCCGCCTCAATCATCTGGCGCACGCGCGGCCCCTTGTGGCTGGAGAGGTTGTCCATGACAACGACGTCGCCGGGCCGCAGTTCAGGGATGAGCACCTTGGCGACATAGGTCTCGAAGGCATCCCGATTGATGGGGCCATCGAGCACCCAGGGAGCGATGAAGCCGCGAAGGGTCAGCGCGCCGACGAAGGTCGTGGTCTTCCAATGGCCATGCGGCACGCCCACCCGAAGGCGCTCGCCGCGCCGGCAGCGTCCATAGCGACGCGCCATATTGGTCGAAGCCCACGTCTCGTCGATGAAGACCAGCCGCTCCGGGTCAAGGTCCAGCTGATCCTCGAACCATCGCTCGCGCCGGGTCAGGACGTCGGGGCGGTCCTGCTCGGTCGCGTGCGCGGTCTTTTTTTGCGCGTGATGGCGTGGCGCGCGAAGAAGCGCTGGATCGTGCCGAAGCCGAAGACGAGGCCCTGCTTCGCCAGGCTGGCGCGCACCTCCTCGATGGTGGCGTCTCGGCCGGGTCCAAGCGCCGCCATCACGGCCGCACGATGAGCCTCGATCCGATCCGAACGCCGGTCTCCGCCGAGCCGCCCAGGGCGCGGATCGCCCTGTTCGCGCTCCCGCTTGCGCCAACGGCTGACGCTGGCGGCGCTTACTCCAAAACGCTCGGCAGCATCGCGATGCGTCGCGCCCGCCGCCACAGCCCACAGGACCCGAACCCGAAGATCGACCGACAGCGCTCGCGACATGCCTGCCGGCCTCCATCCGGCAGGCGGTCTGAATCACTTCGAGCCCGATTTGGGAATCCCTCCCGATTCAATCAGGTCGGGTTCCGCTCTAGCGGGAGAATTTCCCGGCGACGCTGTCAACGTTCGCGGTTGCGCTTAGCCATTCAAGCTCATCCAACCATTTGGCCGTCGCGAACCGGTTGACCACGAACTGATGGCTGATCCAGAGCCCGCCCCACTGTGGCAGCAGGTTGGTATTGATAATCGACATGACGGGCGAATACTTCAACGAGAGATCGCCGGAGCACTCGCCCTTTTCCTGATTTATTTCTTCTAACCACTGACGATGCTTCTCGGTCGCAAATTTCGAAACAATAAACTCCCCACCCTGCATGAGGCCAACAACCTCGAAGATCCCCTTGCCGAAGTGTCGATACATCGGAATGTCATCGTCTGCCCCCTGGCGACCGATGACCAAGCCTCCCTGCCGCGCATCAAGCATGCGGCCCTGCTCGAGCTCGACGAAGAACGCTTCAAATGTCAGCCGATGAGAGGCCTGCGTCGAACAGCCCGGACACGTTGCCGAACTGAGGGGAATAGCGGCCCCACATGTATGACAATCCGTCTCTGAGCCAATATCCAGCCGAAACTCAGTCATCTCGCCCAACCACTTTGATTACACGTCCACTCATTTCTGAGTCGGATCGGAACGCCAACCCGATTTGCAGCAGTTGACAATTGAAGCAGGCGGAGAGGCGAGGTGCGCAGGATCGTCGACCCAGAGCTTGGCGACCTGCACGAGCTGCTCTGCTTCCGTGCCCAAAAACTGGTACTTCTTCACGAGGTCGCTCATGAACCGCTTGATCGATGGCTGTGGCCATCGAGGACATCCTGACGTCTATGAAAGAGATAGAGCAGATGGCGAACGATCGAGCCGACAAATGGTCGGTCGCAAGTTGGAAGGCCCACTCGGCGAGAAACGGAAAAGCCGGACGAGGCCAGAATCCTAGGATCGACGATGTCCTGCTCGGCCAGTTGTGCCTGTTCAACGAGGTCGGCACGGCGCGCGATATCGGACAACTTCTGCGCCACCTCCTCGAGAGAGGCGACCTCGAAAAACGCCGTCATCCGATGCTTCTGTTCACCGTGAACGGCTGCCGTCTCGGCGAGCTCGCGCTGACGCGCTTCTGCCTCTTCGAGCCGCTTCGTCAGATTCGAGTGGCGGTCGCGGGCGGCGGCCGCATTACGGACCGTCTCGCCGACGCGCTGCGCCAGCTCGAGGACGGGATCGGCGCCGGTGTCGATTCCCAGGAGGCTCGCGAGTGCTACGATTTCCTCGCTGAACGCGAGCTGGTCCCTCTCCATCTTCTCGATGCGATCAGTGAGAGTCGCCCGCTTCTCGATCGTCGGCGACAGCTCAGCGAGCGCGGCGAGAACTTCGCGGACGGCGCCGATCGCCGGCAGCTCCGGCGCCTCGCCAAGCCAGCAACCGCGGCAGGTCGTCGACCACATCCCCTCCCAAGTCCGCTCGTCCAAAGCGATACGTCACCGTCCCGCACCCCCGAGCTTAGGTCCCTCGCGCATGTGTTGCACCTTACGCGCCGGTCAATCGGCGTGATATTGAAATACCTGGGTGGAGCTCGGTTACCCGCAAGAATCATACGAATAACCGATTGTCTCTCGGGGGGATGGTCATGACTGCAGAGCCGATTGACGACGTCTTGGACTGGGCAAAGAAATTGTCATCCTGGAAGCAGGATGCGCTGCGACGGCTCGCGATCAGTAATGACCTCCTGGACGCGGATCTCGGTGAATTGCTCGCGATGGTCAAGACTGCCGCAGGCTTCAGCCTCGCGAGCGCTCCTCCCGGCGCTGTCCCGTTCGCAAAGGTCCATTTCGGCGGCGGAAAGCACCAGCCCATCATCTTGAAGGGCATCGCCAACGTCGAAAACATCAACCGTCTCGTTGCAAAGGCAGCGCTCAGCTTCTGCCCGAATGCCCTGACGATCGTCTACGGGCGAAACGGCAGCGGCAAGAGCGGCTTCGTCCGGATCCTGCGAACCGCTTGCCGGACACGCGTCGAAAATCCCGCCAAGCTCAAGGTCCTGGCCGATGTCTATGGGGCGTCCGCGGGTCCACAGACCGCCGAAATCATCATCGACGCGGGGGCCGGCGACACGCCGATTTCATGGTCTCCCGGCAAGGCCGCATCGCCGCAGCTCATGCAAGTCGCCGTGTTCGACACGGCCTCTGCGCAGCTCTACGTCGACGGCGGAAATCAGATTCGCTTTCTGCCCTTCGGCCTCGCCCTGCCCCATCGGCTGAATGCCGTCTGTCTCGGCCTGAAGGACACATTGGAGGCGGAGCGCGCAACCGAGGTCGGTGACAAGGTCAGCCTCACGGCGACGGCTTTCGCCCCGGTTCGCGATACGAGTGCACAGCGGTTCGACAAGGCGCTGAGCAAATCCACGACGAACGCGCAGATCGATGCCGCGACCGCATTCGCCGACACTGATCAGCAGCGCCTCGATGAAATCACCGCCGCGCTGTCCGCCGGCGCCGCGGCCGCCGCCGACGTCACCGCGTTCGCCAGATGGGCCGAGACGCTTGCGATCGAGTGCGCCGCCGCTGGCTCGGCGTTTACAGACGCGGCGCTGGACCAGCTCACCGGCCTGCGCGGCGCAGCGATTGCAGCGCGTCAAACCGCCACCGTCGCCGCCGGTGCGTTGTTCACCGATGAGCCGTTGCCCGGGGTTGGCAGCGACACCTGGCGGGCCCTCTGGGCCGCCGCCCGGGACTACTCCCTGAAGGAGGCCTATGTCGGGAAGCCATTTCCGGTAGTGACGGCGGACGCCGGCCCCGCCGCGTGCGTGCTGTGTCAGCAGCCTATCCTGCCCGACGGTGCGAGCCGCTTGCAGCGCTTCCAAAAATATATGGACGACACCCTGGATGCGGCAGCCACGACGGCGGAGCAGGCGGTAGCCGACACGCTCGCCAACCTGCACGAGCTGGTTTGTCTCCGGGCGACGGACTTCGCTGATCGCCTCGAGCAGGTGCGAAAGCGCGATGCAGGATTGGCTGATCTCCTCGCCAGCTTTCAAGCGGCAGCTGTGAAGCGCCGCGAGCAGGCTATGGCGCGGCTTCGGGGCGAACCATATGAAGCCGCTCCTCCAATCGTCGTGCCGCTGGATGAGGTGCAGCCATTTGCGCTCAAGCTGAAAGCCGAAAAGGACGGGCTTGCGCAAGCGGGCAACGCCGAGGAGCGAGCCAAGCTGACGACGGAAAAAGCCGAGCTCGAAGATCGCAAGACGCTCTGCGCCAACAAGTCGAAGCTTCTCACCCGACGTGATCTGCTCGTCATCGACGATTCGTACGGCAAGGCTCTCGCCGATGTGCAAACGAGAGGCATCACCCAGCGCGCGAACGAGCTGTTGGACACCCACCTGACGACGGCCGTTGTCACGCAATTCGATGCAGAGCGCACGCGCTTCGACATCATGCATCTCAATGTCGGGCTCGCGCGCAAGAGCGGCCAGACCAAGGCGGAATTCGAGGTCAATCCGAAGACAAAGTTGACGAAGGTGACGTCTGAAATTCTCAGCGAAGGTGAGCAGCGAGCCTTGGCACTTGCCGGGTTCCTGACCGAAGTCGCCCTCACCGATGGATCGGGCGCGATCGTGATCGACGATCCGGTGTCCTCGCTCGACCGCGATCGAAGCGTCAAGGTTGCGGAACGCATCGCCGAGGAGGCGCTGAAGCGACAGGTGATCGTATTCACCCACGACATCGTCTTTTTCAATGAGCTCTGCCGGACAGCGGACGGGCAAGGAATCGAACCTGTCACGGTCGCGCTGTTCAGCGACAAGAGCGCCGCCGGAAAGATCGACGCGGCCGGCATGCCGTGGAAGGGGCTGAACGTCGCCAAGCGCATTGGCCGAATAAAGAATGACGCTGCGCAATTGGCCAAGCTCCAAGCCACGAGCCCGGCCGATTACGAAATATACGTGAAGAACCTGTATGGACGCCTTCGCGACACCTACGAGCGGGTTGTCGAGGAGATCATCTTCAAGGACATCGTGCGGCGTGGCACCGATGTCATCCAGACACAGCTGCTGCGATATGTCTGCCTATCCGATACCCTCGCTATCTGCTTCCACGAGGGTATGGCCCGCGCAAACACGCACAGCCATGACAATCCCGCAGCCGATACCGTGGCGGTGCCCTCGCCCGCCGAATTTGCGAGTGATATCACGGAGCTTGAGCTCCTGATCACCAATCTCAAGGCGGATAGTGAGGCCGCCGAGGCAGCCCGCCCGCAGATGAAGCCGAAGAAATGAAACAGCGACGAACGAGCGCTGGTAGCGCGAGGCTGTTCCAGGCTGCTCGATTCAACGCCCGAGGAGAACGGCGTGAAGCGACCTACGGTCGGCGCTACGCCAGAAGACCCTGGCACATGACCGTCAGCGGAAGCACGGCGCGGGGCCGACATCTGAAGTCCGACTTGGAGTTCATGACCGCCTTCATCAAGCGCTCGGCCTCTCGCGTATTGCGCACGAACACGGCCTGAACAGTCTCAGGAAGCGTGAAGGCGCCCTTGCAGCGCCACTCACGTTCGTGCAGCCAGCTGATCCAACCCTTCTTGCTCACCTCGAAGCGGACGACGCGCCAGAGTTCGTTCCGAGGAATCTGCAGCTCGGCGGTTTCCGCGTCCGAGAGATAAAGGACGGGTCGGCAGCCCTCGCCATAGGCGTAGCGCTTCGTGACAGCGATACCGTAGGGCTCATACCGAGGAGACTGCGGGTCGGAGTTCTCCGGCGTGAGGACATATTTGAGCGAGGCGAAGGGCACGTCCATGAAGCAGGCCGCCTTGTTCGGACCCTTGATGAACCCCTTCCTGGAGCTACTGCCCCAAATCTCGCCCGTCTTCAAAATGTTGACCAGGTTGTCGTAGGCGGAAAATTCGTCTTCGGGCTTGGTATTCTTGGTCAAATGAAGAAGGTACGGCGTCAGATCCGGGCGCGCATTGAATGGCAGGTCGTCGAAAGCGGGAAGCGACATGTCTGCGATCTTTCGTCGAGGTCGGCGCGCGAGCGTGGCGCCCGGTTTGCACTTTAACCGGGAGCCGTTTGATCGTCGTGGCATTCATCGGCCAGTTCAGTCCCGCGCCTCATCAATAGCGAGCACACGCCGTGCCTCTGCGAGCAGCCAGTCCGCATGGTCGTCACCTTCCTGCAGCTCCCAGCCTTTCGCCTTTGCGATCTCGTACCCGACGATCTCCCGAGCCTTCCAGGAGGGCCAACCCATGACCTTCATCATGTGCTTGAGGTCGGTAAGAACCTCCAAGGCGCGGGCGCGATGATCCTCGAAGTCGTCGATCGCCTCCATCAGTGGCGCATTGGCGACTGCCAGCGCCGTGGCCCGCTCGAAATCGATCTCATGCGGCGAATGCGGCGTGGCGCCCTCGACGAGCTCGCGCAGGTCATCGAGGGTCAAACTATGCTCTGAGAGCCCGGCCCGGCGCCGCTGAAGCTCGGCGCTCACATTGCGGCAATCATGACAGATGAGGACCGTGCGGTATGAGCCGATGACAATTTGGCTGGCCGCATCAAGGCGCCGCCTGGCCACGCTCTCTTCCTCATCCTCAAGAACGTATTCGACGGTCCGGTGAATGCGAGCGGTCCATTTTCCGCGGTTCGATTTTCGGAAGATCTCACGCTTCGACCGACCACAGCAGGGACACAGCCAATCCGGCCCGGCTTGAATCCATGGCTTCGCCTCTCCCTGAGCGGCTTCAACAGCAGCCAACTCGCTGTCGGTCGGCGGACGGACGATCGCCTTTCGCTTCGGCTTGGGGGATTGACCCGCGCTGTCATTGGAAACAGAGCGAGCTTCGATAAGCATGCCCAAACGATGCCGGTAACCTGGTGGGACTGCGGCCGCGAACAGCCGGTAGACGATGTCGCGTTCCTGAACGGGACCGAGAAGCCGCTGGCCCGGCGCGACCTCGCGGCGATGCCGTCCACCTGCGATGCGCCGCGCCATGCGCGTGGCGAAGTCGGTTCGATCGGCGAAGTCGTCCTTGGCCGCCAGCCAGGCGGTCCGGGCCTTCTCGACGTCGATCTCGTGAGTTCGGTTTTCGGCAACGATGATGAAGGTCGCAATTTCCGATGGCGCAAAGGTGAAGTCTGGATCGATCTCCTTCGTGAGCTCGAGCTTGGCCCGCCCCTCCGCCAAGTTGCAGTCGATGCAGATTAACGTCGGCTCGAAGCGCTCGACCAACGGCATAAGGGCATCCTTCGCGCGGCTGACCTGGATGTTGATGTCGCGGTCCTCGCTTCGTGGATTGCGCGCGCGGAAGATTCGCTTGGCGAGGTCGCCGATATGGTCATGGTGGAATTCCAGGCGACAGAGCAGGACCCCGCCGGGGCTCATCCGTGCGATCTGCGGCTTTTCGCGGCGACAGCACGGACAGCTCCATGCCGTCCAGGTCGATGCCCAGCCGCTGTTCAAATCCAGTCTTGTCGTCCCGAATCGCACGAGGAACGCCCTGGTCTGAGCGCTCCATCGCCCGTCGCGCATATGCGCGACCTCGGCGAGTTCGTCATCGGCAAGGGCCTCAATGTCAGGAATCTGGATGATGGCCTCGATACCCTTTTCACCGCCTATGGCCATGGCTCCTCCTCCGGCGGCAGGTCCAGCGCTCCATCGTCCACAAAGTCATCTTCGTTGGTACGAGCGATCGGGAAATCGCCAGCGAGCAGCCTATCCTTGCTGAGCAGGCCGGCATCTTCCAGAGCTTCCATGTCGGGAAGGTCGCGCAGCGTGTCGAAACCGAAGTGCGAGAGGAACTGCTTCGTCGTCACATAGGTATAGGGCGCTCCCGGTTGCGGAGACCGCGGCCCGGCGGCAATGAAGCCTAAGGACCGCAGATGACCGATGACGTCGCGGCTGATCTCCTTGCCGAAGAACTGACTGAGCTCGCCGCGGGTGATCGGCTGGAAGTAGCCGATGCACATCAGCACCAGTGCCTCGGATGGCGACAGCGGCTTGGGATCCTCTGCCCCCATTCCGGTTGCAGCACGGATGGCGTCGGCGAAGCTCTTCCGGGTGCGGTGCTGCCAGCCGCCGGCGACCGCCACCAGTTCGTAGGGCCGGCCGCGCAGTTCGCCGCGGATGTCGTCGACGATGAGGTCGAGATTGCAGCCGCGCCCGACGACACGGGCCAGGATTTCGCGGCCGACTGGCTCGGGCGAGGCGAAGATCACCGCCTCGACACGCCCCATCCATTCGCGCCAGCGTAGCTCCGGCGGCAGATCGGCGAGCTCAGTATCGAGATCCTGTCTGGTTCGCGCGCGCCGGGCCATGGCCTACAGCCCGTAGAGCCGGAAGGTCGGCCGGCCGGTGAGCTCGCGCACGCCCCCAAGCGCGACCAGCCGCTCGAACAGCCGCCGGCTCGAGCGGTCGCTCGCGGCCTTGCCGGTCCTGGCCGGCTGCGCATCCTCCGAAAGCAGGATCGCCACCATCATGTCGGCGTCCCTGCCGCGCAGCTGCGACCCCGCGGCGAGGAGCCGTCCGGCGCGCCAGGCGAGATTGGCGTGTAGGTCGGCCGCCGCGGCCGCGCCCCGGGCGTAGGCCAGGCTGCAGGCAGCAAGCCAGCGGCTGTCGCCGTCGGCATGCGCGGCAGCGTGACGGAAGTCGGCGCGCTTCAGATGGGCGGCGAGCAAAGGCACCGGCGCCGGCCACCTGAGGCGATGCGCCAGGACCGCATCGGCGAGCCAGAGCGCCAGCGGCCGGCTGTCGGGCCTAAACCGCAGGCTGGTCGCGGCGACAGCCGCCGCGGCGCGCACCGCACTTCCCGGCCCTCTGAGCTGGTCGATGGCGAAGGCGATGGCCTCCTGCAGCGCGTCGTCGAAAGAATGCGCGAGCAGCGCCGCGAGCCTGACTTCCCAGTCGCCGGCGGCCATGGCCGAACGCTCACCCAAGGCACGCCAGGCCTTGAGCAGCTGCCCGGCGGGCCCCGGGTCGTCGCCGTCGCGGCGCAGATACCAGTGGTCGCGCAGCATCGCCTCGTCCTCGGTGCGGCCATTCTGGCGCGCCAGCGCGGCGGCGCAGCCGAGCGCCAGGCGCTGCCGCCAGAGGGTGCCAAGGAGGTGCTCGTGGCTGGCGATCGGATGCAGCGCTGCGAGTGCCGCGCCGGCCAGAAACCCCGTGTCCTCAAGGACTTCGCCGGACGCGGGCGGGCGCGCCCAACCGGGAAACGCCGGAAAGGTCGGAGGGGGTTCGGGGATGAATCGCGCGCGCGAGGCCATGCCGAAGCGTATCCGATGGCGGCGCTTTATGCCAGAGATTAGCGCCTAAACCGCCGCGCATGTCGTCAGATAACAACGATCGATAATGTTGCATTATCGATCGTTATGCTCTTTATAGTGAGACATGCACGAAACGAGCTCTCCGAGCCCCAAAAACGACGCCCAGGAGCCCTCGGCGCCCTCCCCTGCAGCGCCGCCACCCGTCGTGATTTCGACGCCGCAGCCGTCGGCCGGCCTGCCCGCCCATCTCGAACGCCTCACTGAGCGCGCCCGTGACTATGTCGAGGCCGCCAGCTCGGCCAACACCCGCCGCGCCTATGCCGCGGACTGGAAACATTTCTCCGCCTGGTGCCGGCGCCAGGCGCTGTCTCCTTTGCCCCCGGATCCGCAAATCGTCGGGCTCTACATCACCGCCTGCGCCTCCGGCGCGGCGACGGCCGATCGCAAGCCGAACGCCGTCGCCACGATCGAGCGCCGCCTGTCGGCGCTCTCCTGGAATTTTGTCCAGCGCGGCACGCCACTCGACCGCGCCGACCGCCATATCGCCACCGTGCTGGCCGGCATCCGCAACACCCACGGCCGTCCGCCAGTGCAGAAGGAAGCGGTGCTCCCGGAAGACGTCATCGCCATGCTCGAGACGCTCAAGCGCGGCACGCTGCGCGGCCTGCGCGATCGCGCCATGCTGCTGCTCGGCTTCGCCGGCGGGCTCCGGCGTTCCGAAATCGTCGCGCTCGATGCCGGCCGCGATCAGACCGAGGATGGCCGTGGCTGGATCGAGATCCTCGACAAGGGGATGTTGGTCACGCTGCGCGGCAAGACCGGCTGGCGCGAGGTCGAGATCGGTCGGGGCTCATCGGATTCCACCTGCCCGGTCGTCGCAGTCCAGACCTGGCTCAAGCTGGCGAAGATCGGTCACGGACCGCTGTTCCGGCGGGTCACCGGCCGGGGCAAGGACATCGGTCCGGACCGCCTCACCGACCAGCAGGTGGCGCGGCTGGTCAAGCGCACGGCACTCGCCGCCGGCGTTCGGGCAGATCTCAGCGAGGGCGAGCGCCAGATGATGTTTGCCGGCCATTCGCTGCGCGCCGGCCTCGCGTCCTCCGCCGAAGTCGATGAGCGCTATGTCCAGAAGCAGCTCGGCCATGCCTCGGCCGAGATGACGCGGCGCTACCAGCGCCGGCGGGATCGCTTCCGCGTCAACCTCACCAAAGCGGCAGGGCTTTAGCCGGCCACGAGAAATCCCTCCCCTGCCCTTCGGACGTTGCAAGGCGATATCGGATCGGATCGTGATGCCTTGCAAATCGGGAATTACGATCCATAATTGCAAGGATGATTCACCGTCGCAAAGCCAAACAGGTCGAGGAACTCCTCGATGCCAGCCCAGCCGTCGCCCTTCTGGGACCGCGCCAGGTTGGCAAGACAACGCTCGCCTTGGAGATCGGAGAACGACGACCGTCGATCTATCTGGATCTTGAGTCCGACGCGGACCGCGCCAAGCTCGCCGAACCGGATTTGTATCTAAGCCGGTTCGAGGACAGGCTGGTCATCCTTGATGAGGTCCATCGGCTGCCGGGCCTGTTCCAGAACCTGCGCGGGCTGATCGATCGAGGCCGC
>JBGGNI010000095.1:0-12429 GCA_041287585.1 Xanthobacteraceae bacterium | reverse complement strand
ATCGGCGCCGGCTCCGACAAGCCCTCGATGGAGAGCGCGCTGCCGGAGGTGTACAAGGAGTTCATCCGCATCGCCGGCGTGCTCGAAGGGCACTATCGCGACATGCAGGACCTCGAATTCACCGTCGAGCGCGGCAAGCTGTGGATGCTGCAGACCCGCTCCGGCAAGCGCACCGCCAAGGCGGCGCTGCGCATCGCGGTGGAAATGGCCGATGCCGGCGTCATCACCCGCGAGGAGGCGATCAGCCGGGTCGAGCCAGCCGCGCTCGACCAGCTGCTGCACCCGATGCTGGACCCCAAGGCCGACAAGAAGGTCATCGGCTCCGGCCTGCCGGCCTCCCCCGGTGCCGCCTCCGGCGAGATCGTGTTCTCGGCGGACGAGGCGGAATATCTCAAGGCGCAGGACCGCAAGGTCATTCTGGTGCGCATCGAGACCTCGCCAGAAGACATTCACGGCATGCATGCGGCGCAGGGCATCCTCACCACCCGCGGCGGCATGACCTCGCACGCCGCCGTGGTGGCGCGCGGCATGGGCAAGCCCTGCGTCTGCGGCGCCGGCTCGGTGCGGGTCGACTATGCCGCCGGCACGCTCACCTCCGGCGGCGTGACGCTGAAGAAGGGCGACATCCTCACCCTCGACGGCGGCACCGGCCAGATCATCGCCGGCGCCGTGCCGATGCTGCAGCCGGAGCTTTCGGGCGAATTCGGCACGCTGATGGGCTGGGCCGACGGCGTGCGCCGGCTCAAGGTGCGCGCCAATGCGGAAACCCCGCTCGACGCCCGCACCGCGAAGAATTTCGGCGCCGAGGGCATCGGCCTGTCGCGCACCGAGCACATGTTCTTCGACGCCGGCCGCATCAAGTCGGTGCGCGAGATGATCCTCGCCGACGACGAGAAGGGCCGCCGCACCGCGCTCGCCAAGCTGCTGCCGTTCCAGCGCGACGATTTCACCGAACTGTTCGAGATCATGGACGGCCTGCCCGTCACCATCCGCCTGCTCGACCCGCCGCTGCATGAATTCCTGCCGCACACCGACGCCGAGATCGCGGAGGTGGCGGACGGCCTCGGCGTGAGCGTCGCCAAGCTGAAGGCGCGGGCCAAGGAGTTCGAGGAGTTCAACCCGATGCTCGGCTTCCGCGGCTGCCGACTGGCGATCGCCTTCCCGGAAATCGCCGAGATGCAGGCCCGCGCCATTTTCGAAGCCGCCGTGGCGGCTGAAAAGTCCACCGGCAAGCCGGTGGTGCCGGAGGTGATGGTGCCCCTCATCACCGGCAAGCGCGAGTTCGACATCGTCAAGGAGCTGATCGACGCCACCGCCCGCAAGGTGGAGGCCGAGACCGGCGCCAAGCTGGAATACCAGGTCGGCACCATGATCGAGCTGCCGCGCGCGGCGCTGAAGGCCGGCGAGATCGCCGAGACCGCGGAGTTCTTCTCCTACGGCACCAACGACCTGACGCAAACCACCTACGGCATCTCGCGCGACGATGCCGGCACCTTCCTCGGCCCCTATGTGCAGAAGGGCATCTTCGAGACCGACCCCTTCGTCTCGATCGATGTCGACGGCGTCGGCGAACTGGTGCGGATCGCCACCGAGCGCGGCCGCGCCGTGCGGCCCAAGCTCAAGCTCGGCATTTGCGGCGAGCATGGCGGCGACCCCGCTTCCATCGCCTTCTGCGAGGAGGTCGGGCTCGATTACGTGTCGTGCTCGCCGTTCCGCGTGCCGATCGCCCGCCTTGCCGCCGCCCAGGCCGCGCTGCGGGTGCAGGCCGCCAGCCAGGCGTGAGCCTGGAACGGCCGGCGGCGGCGTCCGCGCTGCCCTCGCTCGCGGATATCGCGAGCGGCGGAAAGCGCGCGGTGGCGCGCGCTCTGTCCGCCATCGAGACGCGGCGCGGCAGTGCGGAGCTTGCCGCGCTGCTCGACACGGCGACCGCCGCGCCGCGCGGCTTCGTGCTCGGCCTCACCGGGCCGCCCGGCGTCGGCAAGTCCACCCTCACCAATGCGCTGGTGCGCCGCGCCCGCGCCCGAGGCGAGACCGTGGCGGTGGTGGCGGTCGACCCGTCCTCGCGCCGCACCGGCGGCGCCCTGCTCGGCGATCGCGCCCGCATCCAGACCGACCCCGAGGATACCGGGGTGTTCGTGCGCTCCATGGCAGCGCGCGACCGGCTGGGCGGGCTCTCCGACGAGACGGTGGCGGCGGTGGCGCTGCTGCGCGCGCTGTACGACCTCGTCATCGTCGAATCGGTCGGCATCGGCCAGTCGGAAGCCGACATCGCCTTTGCGGCGGACACGGTGGTGCTGTGCATCCAGCCCGGTTCCGGCGACAGCCTGCAATTCATGAAGGCGGGGGTGATGGAGCTGCCGGACATCGTCGTCGTCACCAAGGCCGACATGGCGGACGCGGCCCGCCGCGCCCAGGCCGATGTCGAAGGCGCGCTGTCGCTGGTGCCCGGCAGCGGCTGGCGGGCGCCGGTGCTGGCGCTCTCGGCCGCGCGCGGTTCCGGGCTGGAAGGGCTGGAAGCCGCCATACTCCGCCACCGCGACTATCTGCGCGAGGACGGCCGCCTTGCCGAAAAGCGCGCTGCCCAGGCGGCGCAATGGAGCGAGGAGGCGATCCGCGCCCGCTTCGGCCGCGCCGGCCTCGCCCTCGCCCGCACGCTGCCCGTCCCGCCCGGCGGCCCCTTCGCCCGCGAGGCCGCACTCGGCGCGGAACTGGAGCGGCGGCTGCGGGGGTGAGGGATTGACGTCGCGCATCGTCATCCCGGCCGAGCGCAGCGAGAGCCGGGATGACGGCCCTCGGGGTTTTCGCCGTTTCCTATTCGTCGTCGTCGTGGCGGCGGCGGATGCGGCGGACCACCATCCAGATGGCGAGCGCCACCAGCGGCACGGCGAAGGCGGTGACGATGCCGATATCGAAATGCAGCCCGGCCTGTTCCAGGCGCTCGTGCAGCCCCTCCAGCACATGGTGCAGCAGGCTCACCACATAATAGGTGATGGCGGCGACCGAGAGGCCCTCCACGGTCTGCTGCAACCGCAATTGCAGCCGGGTGCGCTCGTTCATGCTGCGCAGCAGATCGCGATTCTGCTGTTCCAACTCGACATCGACCCGCGTGCGCAGCAGGTTGGCGGCGCTGGTGAGCTTGACCGAGAGGTTGGCCTGGCGCTGCTCGATGCCCTGGCAGGTGCGCATCGCCGGCTGCATGCGCCGGGCGAGGAATTGCTGCCAGGTCGGATAGCCCGGCACCGGCCGCTCGCCGATGGTCTTGAGGCGCAGCCCGACGATCTCCTCATAAGCGCGGCTGGCGCCGAAGCGGAACAGCGAGGCGGCGGCGTCCGCCTCCAGCTCGGCGGCGAGCGAGGTCAGGTCCTCCAGCAGCTTGTGATTGGCCGCCAGCCCCTGGGTGGCGCGCATGGCGTCGGTGAGGGCGCTCAGGCGCGCCTCGCTCTGCGCCACGGTGGGCGCCAGCCGGTGCGCCTCCGGCAGGCCGAGCAGCGCCAGGGTGCGGTAGGTCTCGATCTCCAGCACGCGCTGCACCAGCGCGCCGGCGGCCTCCGGCGTCAGGCCGCGGTCGCGCACCAATATGCGCACGAAGCCGGACGGATCGGGCTGGAAGTCGGTGGCGATCTCGGCGCTGCCGTCCTCGACATCGGACCGCGCCAGGCTGGCGCGTTCGAACAATCGGTCGAGCGGCAGCGCGTCCGCGGTGTCGGTCACCAGATGCAGATCGACGGCGACCACCAGCGGCCCCGGCTGCGGCAGTTCCGCCAGCGGCGCGATCAGGCTGCCGGAGGAGGGGTGGAACGGCAGCCCGCCGTCGATGATGTCCTCCGAGGGCAGTTCCCAGGTGTAGGTGGTGAATTCGGCATGCCGCTCCCAGCGCAGCGCCGCGCCGCCGAACATCACCCGGTGGTGCTTGGCGCCGGAGGGCGGCAGCGGCTGGCCGCGGGCGGCGCACAGCGCCTTGAAGGCGGCGCGGTCGGCCAGCGCCTGGTCGCGGTCGACGATGAAGGCGACGTGCAGCAGCCGCGTCGGCGTCACCACCGGCACGAACGGGCGGGCGTGCAATTCGCCCAGCACCGCCGCCCGCAGCGGATGGGCGGTGAAGCCGCCGGCACCGCTCACCGCCACATCGTCCGAGACCGCCATCCGCGCCTCCCGCTCCTGCACGCAGCTGCATGGATAGACGCCTTTGTCGCCGCGCGTAAGACAGCGGGAGGCGCGGCGCAATGGACCGCGGGGCAAATCGCCCGCGCCGGCATAATGGCGCCATGCTGTTGCGGGAGGAGTTGCAGAATGGGCCGTCCGGCCCCGCTGGGAAACCTTCATGCCGCCCGTCTTCATCGTCGCGCTCGGCTCCATCGGCATCGCCGCGCTGGCCAAGCTGCTGGCGCGCGAATCCCGCCGCGTGAACGGCGAACTGGACCAGAGCCGCCGTTCCCGCGAGGCCGACTACGTCGCGACGCCGCGGCCGACGCTGGAGCGCGACCCGCGCACCGGCGAGTTCCGCCCGCGCCGGACCTGACCGGGCCCGAATCTTACCGCGAATTCATTTGCGGGGGGCGCCGGCCCCTCCCATATTCCGCAAAGCGGATCAAACACTTGCTCCGTGGGCGGGGGATAGGACGAGCTTATGTTGCAGCGCGCGCACGCCGGCTTTGAGAGCGTCGGTCGGCATAAGTCGCGCCGGCGGCGCTGGATCACCGCTGGTGTCGTGCTGCTGCTGGCCGCGGGCGCGGCCTATTGGGCTTTCTGGCCGCGCGCGCAGACCGCCGCGCCGCCGCGTACCGCCGAGGTGACGCGCGGCGACATCGAGACCAGCGTCACCGCCATCGCCAAGGTGCAGCCCAAGACCTATGTCGATGTCGGCGTGCAGGTTTCCGGCCAGCTCCGCACCATCAAGGTCGCGGTGGGCGACGTGGTCCGCAAGGGCGACCTGCTGGCCGAGATCGACCCCACCGTCTACCAGACCCGCGTCGCCGGCGACCGCGCCAGCCTCGACAATCTCAGGGCGCAGAAGGCCCAGGCCGAAGCCCAGCTCGATCTCGACCGGCTGCGCAACGACCGCGCCCAGCAATTGCTGAAGAACCAGACCGGCAGCCGCGATGCCGCCGACGCGGCCGACGCCACGGCGCGCATCAGCCAGGCCAAGATCCAGGCGCTGGAAGCCCAGATCAAGCAGGTGCAGGCGACGCTGGACGGCGATCTCGCCAATCTCGGCTACACCAAGATCTATGCGCCGATGGACGGCACCGTGGTCAGCATCGCCGCCCAGCCGGGCCAGACGCTGAACGCCAACCAGAGCGCGCCGATCGTGCTGCGGCTGGCCGACCTGCAAACCATGACGGTGACCGCCCAGGTGGCGGAAGGCGACATCCCCAAGGTGCGCGTCGGCATGCCGGCCTATTTCAAGACGCTCGGCCTGCCCGACCGGCGCTGGGAGGGCGATGTGCGCCAGATCGAGCCGACGCCGACCATCGTCAACGATGTCGTGCTCTACAACGTGCTGATCGACGTGCCCAATTCCGACCTCACCTTGATGACCGACATGACGGCGCAGGTGTTCTTTCGCCTCGGCGAAGCGCGGGACGTGCCGCTGGTGCCGGTGGAAGCGCTGCGCGCCGAGCGCGGCGGCGGGCCCGGCGCCTTCACCGTGCAGGTGGCGACGCCGGCCGGCCTGGAGCGGCGGCGTGTGCGCATCGGCCTGTCGGACCGCTCGCTGGCGCAGGTTCTGGAAGGCCTGGCGCCCGGTGACAAGGTCGTGCTCGGCGACGGCGCGGCCCGCCCACCCGGCCGGCCGCCTACCATGCCGGGCCCGCCGCCGAGGCTCGGATGAGCGACGCGCAAACCGGCACTCACGCCGGCACTCCTGCGCCGCCCGCCCCGCCGACGGGCGCCGCGACGCCCATCATCGAACTCACCGATGCCAGCCGGCTCTATCCGAACGGCGAGACCGTGGTGCGGGCGCTGGACCGGGTTTCGCTCAGCATCGCCCCCGGCGAGTATGTCGCCATCATGGGCACCTCCGGCTCCGGCAAGTCGACGCTGATGAACATCATCGGCTGTCTCGACCGCCCCTCCGCCGGCAGCTACCGCATCGCCGGCCAGGATGTCGCCGGGCTCGACGCCGACGCCCTGGCGGCGCTGCGCTGCCGCAGCTTCGGCTTCGTGTTCCAGCGCTACAATCTCCTGCCGACGCTCACCGCCGGCGAGAATGTCGAGATCCCGGCGGTCTATGCCGGCACCGCCAAGGCCGCGCGCACCGAGCGCGCCGCGCGGCTGCTGGAACGGCTGGGGCTGGCGGACCGGGTGGAGCACCGCCCACACCAGCTCTCCGGCGGCCAGCAGCAGCGGGTCTCGGTGGCCCGTGCGCTGATGAACGCCCCGCCCATTATATTGGCCGACGAGCCCACCGGCGCGCTCGACAGCCGCAGCGGCGAGGAGGTGCTGGCGCTGCTGGCCGAACTCAACCGCGAGGGCCACACGGTCATCCTCATCACCCACGACCCCAACGTCGCCCAGCACGCCCGCCGCATCGTGCGCATGCAGGACGGACGCCTCGTGGCGGACGAGCGCCGCGCCGACGACCCGCCCCGCCCGGCGCTGCCGGCCAGCGCAGCCGCGGCCCGCTCCGGCCTTGCCCGCTTCCTGCCGGATCTGGCCGAAGCGGTGAAGATGGCGTTCGGCGCGATGCATGCGCACATGTTCCGCACCGCTTTGACATTGCTCGGCATCGTCATCGGCGTCGCCTCGGTCGTCACCATGCTCGCGGTCGGCGACGGCGGCCGGCAGAGCGTGCTGGACCGCATCGCGCAGATGGGCACCAATCTGCTCATCGTCCGCCCCGGCGCCGCCGGCATCCGCGTCAGCGGCGACAACGCCACCCTGCTGGCCGAGGATGCCGACGCGCTGCGCGCCATCCCCCATGCCGACGCCATCGCCCCGGAACGCAGCGGCCGCTACACGGTGCGGGAAGGCTCGCGCGACTATTTCACCAGCATCACCGGCACCACGCCGGATTATGTGACCGCACGGGACTGGCCGCTGGCGCACGGCACCATGTTCACGCCCGCCGACGTCGCCTCCTATGCGCCGGTCATCGTGCTGGGCAAGACCGTGGCGCAGAACCTGTTCCCGCAGCAGGACAACCCGGTGGGGCGCTACGTGCTGGTGAAGAACGTGCCCTATGAGGTCATCGGCATTCTGTCGGAGAAGGGCGCCAACGCCTTCGGCTCCGACCAGGACGACACCGCCCTCATTCCGCTCTCCACCGGCTTCATGCGGGTGTTCGGCCGGCGCTTCGTCAACGGCGTGACGGTGCGGGTCGACGAGACCGACAATATTCCCGCGGTCGAGGCGGCGATCCGGCGCACCTTGACCCAACGCCACCAGGCCGAGGACTTCCAGGTGCGCGGCACCTCCCAGATGCTGGAAACCGCCGTCGAGACCCAGAACACGCTGACCATCGTGCTAGGGTGCGTCGCCGCCATTTCGCTGCTGGTGGCCGGCATCGGGGTGATGAACACCATGCTGGTGAGCGTCACCGAGCGCACCCGCGAAATCGGCATCCGCATGGCCACCGGGGCGCGGATGAGCAATATTCTGTTGCAGTTCAACACCGAAGCGCTGGTGGTGTGCGGCGTCGGCGGCGCGGTTGGTGTCGGCATCGGGCTGGCGGCGGCGCTGGGGCTGCAGGCGCTCGGCGTCAGCATCGTGCTGGCGGTGCTGCCGCCGGTGCTGGCCTTCGCCTGTGCCGTGCTCACCGGGCTGGTGTTCGGCTATCTGCCGGCCCGCAAGGCGGCGGGTCTCGATCCCGTCACCGCGCTCGCCTACGAATGAGCCGCGCGAGCAGGCTTGCTCGCGAACCTACTTGCCCGTCGCGCCGGGAGGCGTTAGCGAGGCGGCGACGCGGAGGCTCACCCTATGAACGTCCTTCTGCTCGGCTCGGGCGGCCGGGAGCACGCCCTCGCCTGGCGGCTCAAGGCCAGCCCGGCGCTCGGCCGGCTGATCGCGGTGCCCGGCAATCCCGGCATCGCCGAGCATGCCCGCTGCATCGACACCATCCCGCTGGACGACCACGACGCGCTGGCGGCGCTGTGTGCGGCGGAAAAGATCGGCCTGGTGGTGGTCGGCCCGGAGGCGCCGCTGGTCGCCGGCCTCGCCGACCGGCTGCTGGCCGAGGGGGTGCCGGTGTTCGGCCCCGGCCGGGCCTGCGCCCAGCTTGAGGGCTCCAAGCTGTTCACCAAGGAACTGTGCAAGGCGCACGGCATTCCCACCGCCGCCTTCGGCCGCTTCGTCGCGCGCGAGGCCGCCCGCGCCTTCATCGCCGCCAAGGGCGCGCCGATCGTGCTGAAGGCGGACGGGCTGATGGCCGGCAAGGGCGTCATCGTCGCCTTGACCGAAGCGGAGGCGCTCGACGCCGTCGACGAGGTGTTCGCCATGGCCGCCCCCGGCACCGAGATGCTGATCGAGGAATTCCTCGACGGCGAGGAGGTCAGCTTCTTCTGCCTGGTCGACGGCGACACCGTGGTGCCGTTCGGCTCGGCGCAGGACCATAAGCGCGCCTTCGACGGCGACACCGGCCCCAACACCGGCGGCATGGGCGCCTATTCGCCGGCGCCGGTGTTCACGCCCGAGATGGAGCGCCGGGCGCTCGCGGAGATCGTGAAGCCCACGGCCCGCGCGCTGGCGGACGCCGGCAGCTTCTATCGCGGCGTGCTGTTCGCCGGGCTGATGATCACACGGGATGGCCCCAAGCTCATCGAGTACAATGTCCGCTTCGGCGACCCGGAATGCCAGGTGCTGATGAACCGCCTGGAGGGCGACCTGCTGACGCTGCTCTATGCGGTGGCGACCGGCGACCTGAGGCGCCAGCGCGTCGCCTGGCGGCCGGACGCGGCGATCGCGGTGGTGATGGCCGCACGCGGCTACCCCGGCGCCTATGGCAAGGGCAGCGCGATCGGCGGGCTCATCGAAGCCGGCGCGATGCCCGGCGTCACCGTGTTCCAGGCCGGCACGGCGCGCGACGGCGACACGCTGGTTGCGCAGGGCGGCCGGGTGCTGAACGTCACCGCGCGCGGCGCGAGCCTGGCGCAGGCGCGCGAGCGGGCCTATGCGGCGGTGGCGCAGATCGACTGGCCGGAAGGCTTCTGCCGCACCGACATCGGCTGGCGCGCGCTGCCGTGAACCCACGCCGGGCGCACGAGCCGGCCCGCCCGGCTCCCTTGCCAGCTCCCGCACCGTCCTCGGGCCGCACCGTGGGGGTGGCGCTCGGTTCCGGCGGGGCGCGCGGGCTGGCCCATGTGGTGGTGCTGGAAGCGCTGGACGAAATGGGGGTGCGCCCCGCCGCCATTGCTGGCGCCTCCATCGGCGCGCTGATCGGCGCCGCCTATGCCGGCGGCATTCCCGCCCGCGAACTGCGCGCGCTGCTGGCCGGCCTGCTGCGCGACCGCGGCGAGGTGATGCGCCGGCTGCTGCGCGCCCGCGTCGGCAAGGTGTCGGACCTGTTCGGCCGGCTCGGCAACCCGGTGCTGCTCGATGCCGAGCGCTTCATCGAGGGTTTCCTGCCCGAGGCGGTGCCGCAGGATTTTTCCGGGCTGTCCATCCCGCTCCAGGTGGTCGCCACCGATTACTGGAACCGGCGGGAAGCGGTGTTCGACCAGGGTTCGCTGCGCCCGGCGCTCGCCGCCTCCATGGCGATACCGGGGCTGATCCGCCCGGTCGCCCATGGCGGGCATGTGCTGGTGGACGGCGGGGCGGTCAATCCGCTGCCGTTCGATCTGCTGCGCGGCAAGGCCGACATCGTGCTGGCGGTCGACATCACCGGCGGGCCGGTCGGCGAGGCGCGGGTCGTGCCGCGGCCGTTCGAGGCGATGTTCGCGACGCTGCAGATCATGTCCGGCAGCATCGTCGGCGAGAAGCTGAAGGCCCGCGCCCCGGACCTGCTGGTGCGGCCCAATGTCGATGCGTTCCGTGTGCTCGATTTCTTCCGCGCCGTCGCCATCTTCAAGGCCGCCGAGCCGGCCAAGGACGAGGTGAAGCGCCGGCTCGACGAGCTGCTGGGCTGATCAGGCCGGCGGGATGAAGGGCTGGGCGACGGCCTGGAACGGCTCCAGCGCCTCGCAAGCCGCCGCATGCGCCGCCAAAGCGGGCCAGCGTTCCGGCTCGAACAGTCCCGGATGCGCTTCGCCCAGGAAGCGCAGCGCGCAGGCCAATGCGATATCGGCATGGCCGATCTGCGTGCCGAAAAAGAACGGCGTCGGGCATGCCGCCCGGCTCGCCTCCAGCGCGTCCAGCACGCCGCCGATCTGGGCGCGGCAGCGCGCGGTCCACACATCCGAGGTCTGCGTGTGCAGCGCGCGCTCGTAGAACAGGCTCACCGCCTTGTCGGCGAGCCCGGTCGAGAGCGCGCACAGCTTGAGCGCGTGCCGGCGCGCGGTGCCGCTTGCGGCGATCAGCGCGCGCTCCGGCCCCGCGAGCGCGTCGAGATGATCGAGAATGGCGCCGCTCTCGATCAGCACCTCGCCGTCGTCGAGCACCAAGGTCGGCACCCGTCGCAGCGGATTATAGGCGGCGAGCCGCTCGGCATCGCCGAAGCTCGACCACGGCCGGTGCTCGAAAGGCAGGCCGTAGAGCGTCAGGGCGATGCCGACGCGCCGCACGAAGGGTGAATCATATTGGCCGATCAGGATCATGCGCTCTTTCCTTCTCCACGGCGCGCGGCGAAGAACGCCTTCAGCAGCGCCGCCGATTCGCGCTCGCCCAGGCCGCCATAACTTTCCGGCGCATGGTGGCAGGTCGGCTGGGAAAAGAACCGCACGCCGCTCTCCACCGCGCCGCCCTTCGGGTCGGCGGCGCCATAGTAAAGCCGGCGGATGCGCGCCCATGCAAGCGCGCCGGCGCACATGGTGCAGGGCTCCAGCGTCACATAGAGATCGCAGCCGATCAGCCGGTCGGTGCCGATAATGGCGGCCCCGGTGCGCAGCGCCAGCATCTCGGCATGGGCGGTCGGGTCGGCGCGTTCGCGGGTGCGGTTGCCTTCCGCCGCCAGCACACGGCCATCGAGAACCAGCACGGCGCCCACCGGCACCTCGCCGCGAGCCTGCGCCGCACGGGCCTCGCTTAACGCCAGCGCCATGAAGCCGGAATCGGACGCCTGCGCCAAAGGCTCGCCTCGCCTGCTCGGACGTGGTAGCACCGCCGCCCATACCGGATTGCAGCCATGCCCAAAAAACCGCCGTCCCGCAAGGACCACAACATCGTGCCGCGCCCGCCGCGCCCCGACGCCGAGGCGCCGTCGCGCGAGGCGGAGCGCGTCGCCAAGGTCATCGCCCGCGCCGGGCTCGGCTCGCGCCGCGAGATCGAGGAGTGGATTCTGGCCGGCCGCGTCGCGGTCAATGGCGAAGTGCTGGCGTCGCCTGCCCGCACCGTGACCGCTGCCGACGCCATCGTGGTCGACGGCGCGCCGCTGCCGGCGCGCGAGCGAACCCGGCTGTTTCTCTACCACAAGCCCAAGGGCGTGGTGACGACCAACTTCGATCCGGAAGGCCGGCCGACGCTGTTCGAAGTGCTGCCGCGCGGCCTGCCGCGGCTGGTCTCGATCGGCCGGCTCGACCTGAACACCGAGGGCCTCATCCTGCTGACCAATGATGGCGGGCTGGCGCGCATTCTCGAACTGCCGGAAACCGGCTGGCTGCGCCGCTACCGGGTGCGCGCCAAGGGCGCGGCGAGCCCGGACAAGCTGGACGCGCTGATCGACGGCATCACCATCGAAGGCGTGCACTACGGCCCGATCGAGGCGCGGATCGACCGCGTGCAGGGCGCCAATGCCTGGATGACGCTGGCCTTGCGCGAGGGCAAGAACCGCGAAGTGCGCACCGTGCTCGGCGCGATGGGGTTGGAGGTCAACCGGCTGATCCGCCTCTCCTACGGCCCGTTCCAGCTCGGCGAGCTGGCGGTGGGCGCGGTGGAAGAGGTGCGCACGCGGGTGCTGAGCGAGCAGATCGGCCCCGAGCTCGCCGCCAGCGCGGGCGCCGACTTCACCGGCCCGATGTTCGACCACGCCGCCGCCGAGGCGGAGACCGAGATCGACGAGACCGGCATTATCCCGGCCGAGACGCCGCGCAAGCGCGGCAAGCCGATCGCCGCCGGCGAAGAGCGCCCGCTGCGCCGCGCCGCCCAGCCGGGCGAGGCGGAGGCCGAGGCTGGCACAAAGACCATCAAGGCCGGCATATTGACCGACCGCAAGGGCCGCAAATTCCTGGTCCAGCGCGTGCGCAGCAACGAGCCCGACGCCCCGCCGGAACCCGAGCGCCCCGCCCGCGCGCCGCGTCGCGAAGAGCGCACCGGCGGCGAGCGCACCTTCCGCGCCCGCCCGCCGCGCCGCGACGACACCGAGCGCCCGGCCCGCGAGGACCGCACCGAGGGCGAGCGCCC
>JBGGNI010000094.1:0-4863 GCA_041287585.1 Xanthobacteraceae bacterium | reverse complement strand
GTGACCTTGGTGCCGAGCTTGAAGGCGAAGCCCTGCTTCTGCAGGATGCGCTGGAACGACTTGGCGACCTCGCCGTCCATGCCCGGCAGAATGCGGTCGAGATACTCCACCACCGTGACCTCGGCGCCCAGCCGGCGCCACACGCTGCCGAGTTCCAGCCCGATCACCCCGGCGCCGACCACCACCAGCTTCCCCGGCACCTTGGAGAGCTTCAGCGCACCGGTGGAAGAAACGATGCGCTCCTCGTCGATGGCGACGCCCGGAAGCTGGGCGACCTCCGAGCCGGTGGCGATGACGATGGCCTTGGTCTCCAGCGTCTGCTTGGCGCCGTCCCCGCCGGTGACCTCCACCTTGCCGGGAGCGACAATGGTGCCGAGGCCCCAATAGGGGTCGATCTTGTTCTTCTTGATCAGGAAATCGACGCCCTTCACATTGCCGTCGACGGCCTTGTCCTTGAAGGCGAGCAGCGCCGGCAGGTCGAGCTTGGGCGGCTCGACCACGATGCCCATGGCGGCATAGGCGTGACCGGTCTCGTGGAAGCGCTCGGAGGCGTGCAGCAGCGCCTTGGAAGGGATGCAGCCGATATTGAGGCAGGTGCCGCCGAAGGTGGCGCGCTTTTCCACCACGGCCACCTTCAGGCCGAGCTGTGCCGCGCGAATGGCGCAGACATAACCGCCGGGGCCGGTGCCGATGACGATGAGGTCGTAGGACATGGTCTTCTTCACATGGGGCTGATGCTGGATGGCAGGCCGGGCGCCAGGGCAGAACCGACCCGTGTCGGAATTTGGCGGCAAACTACATGGTGGGCCGCCGGGTGTCACCAATTCCCGGCCCGCCGGGCTGGCGCCGTGTAAAGATTCCGGCCACGGCTTCGGTAATATGGGGTGCAAGGCGGCTATGCAGCAGGCTGGAGTGGCGCATGGAACTGGTTTTCGACGGGCATAATGACGTTCTGCTGCGGCTGTGGAGCGAGGAGCAGGCCGGTGCCGATGCGATCGAAGGCTTCCTGGCCACCGGCGGGCGGCGCCCGCAGGGTCATCTCGATGCGGTGCGCGCGCGGGCGGGCGGCCTCGCCGGCGGGCTGTGCGCCATCTATGTGCCCTCGGGCGAGCTGGTGCTCGCCGAGCCGGACGCCGCCGGCCATTATGCGACGCCGCTCGCCGAGCCGCTGGAGCGCCAGCCTTCGCTCGATATCGCGCTGGCCATGGCCTCCATAGCGTTGCGCATCGCCCGCGCCGGCGGCTGGGAGCTGTGCCGCAGCGGCGCTGAGATCGACCGTGCGATCGCGGCCGGGCGCTTCGCCGCCGTGCTGCATCTGGAAGGCTGCGAGCCGATCGGACCCGACCTCGCGGCGCTCGACGTGCTCCATGCCGCCGGGCTGCGCTCGCTCGGCCCGGTGTGGAGCCGGCACAACATCTTCGGCCATGGCGTGCCGTTCGCCTACCCTTCCGGGCCGGACACCGGGCCGGGCCTGACGGCAGCCGGCAAGGACCTGGTGCGGGCCTGCAACCGCCTCGGCATTCTCATCGACCTCGCCCACATCACCGAGCAGGGTTTCTGGGACGTCGCGGCGCTGAGCGACCAGCCGCTGGTGGCGAGCCACTCCAATGTCCACGCCATAACCCCGGTGGCGCGCAATCTCACCGATCGCCAGCTCGACGCCATCGCCGAGCGCGGCGGGCTGGTGGGGCTGAACTTCGCCGTCACCATGCTGCGGCCCGACGGGCACCGCGACGGCAACACCCCGCTGTCGGACATGGTCCGCCATATCGACCATCTGGTCGCCCTGCTCGGTATAGACGGCGTGGCGCTGGGCTCGGATTTCGACGGCGCGCTGATTCCCGACGCCATAGGCGACGCCGCCGGCCTGCCGAGGCTGGTGGAAGCGTTGCGGGCGGCCGGCTATAACGGTGCCGACCTCACCAAGATCTGCCGGGGCAACTGGCTGCGCGTGCTGCGCCAGGCCTGGGGCGAGGCGCCCGCGGCTGAAGCTACGGACCGCCAGACGGCGGCGTAGCGGCCCCGTTGAACGAAAAAGGCCCCGGCGTTTCCGACGGGGCCGATCGTCTGCGTCCGGGTCGCCGCGCTTATTCGCGATTGCCGAAGAGCTGAAGCATCATCATGAACATGTTGATGAAATCGAGATAGAGCGTGAGCGCCCCGAGCACCACCGCCTTGCCGAGGAACTCGGTCCGCGCGAGGTGATAGTACTGCTCCTTGAGCCGCTGGGTATCGTAGGCGGTGAGGCCCGCGAAGATCAGCACGCCGAGGATCGAAACCGCAAAGGTCAGGCCCGGCGACTGCAGCCAGATGTTGATCACCATCGCGATGATGATGCCCACGAGGCCCATGATCAGGAACGAGCCCATGCCCGTGAGGTTGCGCTGGGTGGTATAGCCGAACAGGCTGAGCCCGGCGAAGGCGCCGGCGGTGGCGAAGAAGGTCGAAGCGATCGAGGCCCCGGTGAAGACCAGGAAGATCGTCGACATCGACAGCCCCATGACCACGCAGAAGCCCCAGAACATCGCCTGGAGCGTGACGGTCTTCATCCGGTTGGCGCCGAAGCTCATCCCGAACACGAAGCCGAGCGGGGCGAGCATGATCACCCACATCAGCGGGTTGCCGCTGAACATCATCTTCTCGGCGGTCGGTGCGAACAGCATCGCGACCACGCCCGAGAGCAGCACGCCCGAGGCCATGTAATTGTAGATCGAGAGCATGTGGCTGCGCAGGCCCTGATCGTAACCGGCCTGGCCGATCGCCTGTCCACCGAGGCCGGGGGACGCGCCGAAGCCCGCTCCGAGGTCCTTGGGCCTGGGCTGGGGGTCGTTCCAGTTAGCCATCGTCGTTGAACTCCTTAGTGCGCGCCTCGCGATTGTGGCGCTTGATCACCAATATCTGCCTTCCGGTAATGGCTTTCAAGCGAAACCGGACACGGGGTTGTCGCAGTATGTATCAGCCGCCGCCGCGCGCCAGCTCGCTGCCGCGGTCGGACGCCGCGCGCAGGGTCGCGGCGATCAGCGCTTCGAGCGCTCGATCGGCATCCAGCACGGCCAGCCCTGCCGCGGTAGTGCCGCCGGGGCTGGTCACCCGCGCGGCAAGTTCGCCCGGCGAATTGCCCGAAGTCGCGGCCAGCGCGGCGGCGCCCTCGACCGTCGCCAGCGCCAGTCGCTGAGCCTGCGCGGGGTCGATCCCCAGCGCGGCCGCGCCGTGCGCCAGTGCATCGAGGAAGCGGTAGGCGAAGGCCGGGCCGGACCCGACCAGCGCGGTGAGGGCATCGAACATGCTGTCGTCCGCGAACCACTCGGGCGTGCCGAGCGGCGCCATGAGCGCGTCGATTGCTTCCCGGTTCGCCTCTGTGCCCGCGAGCGCGATCGGAGACTTGCCCAAAGCGGCGGCGAGATTGGGCATCACCCGCACCACCCCGCCGGCGCGGGGGAAGCGAGCGGACAGCGCCGCCAGATCGATCCCGGCCATGATCGAGAGCACCGTGGTGTCCGGTCCGGCAACCGGCTCGAGCGCCGCAGCGAGGTCGGCGAAGCCCTGCGGCTTGATCCCGATCAGCACGGCATCGAACTGTCTGGCAGGCAGCGCGCGCAGCAGCGTCACTCCGGCTGGAGCCTCGCCCAGCAGCGGATCGACCACGGTGAAGCGCGCGGGATCGGCGCCATTCGCGAGCCACCCCGCGAGCATCGCCCCGCCCATGTTGCCGCAGCCGACGATTAGGATCTTCACGCTATTCTCCCGACTTGCGGGATGGGCCTTACGCTTCGCCCGCCGCATCGACCAGCGCGCTCGCCAGTGCCTCGGCCGGGCTCTTGTCGCCCCACAGCACGAACTGGAACGCGGGATAGAACCGGTCGCACTCGTCGATCGCGGCTTCGACCGCCGTCTGCGCCTGGGCGAGGCTCAAGAGGCCGTCGTCGCCGAGCATCAGCCCGTGACGGTACAGCAGTACCCCGCCGTTCGACCACACGTCGAAATGCCCGACCCAGAGCTGCTCGTTGACCAGCGCGAGCAGCTCGAACACCGCGGCGCGCTTGTCGTCGGGGATGCGGATGTCGGGCAGGCAGAGCAGCTGGAGCACGTGGTCCTCGCGCCGCCAGATGCCGCGCACGGTGTAAGTCGCCCAGCTCCCCTGGATTTCGCCGCTGAGCTCGTCCTCGCCAACGAATTCGCACGGCCAGCCGCGCGCCTCGAACAGCGAGGCGAGCATGTCGACCGGCGCGGCGTCGTCTTCGTCGTGCGCGGTTTCGCGGTGGCCCGTCATCATTGGTCCGTTCGGCTCCCCAGTGCGTATCCCCCCGATGCGCCGGGACACCCGCCGCCGACAAGCACGGCGATTCCCGCCCCTGCGCAAAACTCGACAAGTCTGTTTACAAGGTGTGGAAAAGGGATCGCGGGGATGCCTACTTGACCGACAGCGCGTCGACCACTTGGCCCGCCGGGCTGGTCCACAGGAAGGCCCCGTCGACATCGGCGCGGCGCAGCTGGGCGATGTAGGCGTTGGCTGCGGCCTGGGTTTCGAACGGGCCCGTAAGCAGCCGGTTGGTCTGGCCCCAGGCGCTGACGTAGGCCGACTTGCCGCGGAACACCGCGGCGTCCTCGCGGATCATGCGGCGCCAGTCGAACCCGAGCGCGGACTTGTCGCGCCCGGTCGCGACCTGGACCCAGATCCGGCTGGGGTGCGCCGGCTTGGCCGGGGCTTTCGCGGCTGGCTTGGTGGCTGTAGCCGGAGCGAGCCGCACCGGAGTCACCCGCCGCACGTCGACCGCGCCCGAGGCTACCGCCACGGTCGCGTCGGGCCGGCCGAGATCGGCGAAGGCGTCGGTCAGGCTCGGCCGGGACGCGGTCGCGGCTGGG